>CAYPTO010000106.1:0-5117 GCA_964413625.1 uncultured bacterium | reverse complement strand
TTGATGTGATCCAGGTTGGTGCACGAAATATGCAAAATTTTGCCTTGCTAAAAGAGTTAGCTCATGTTGATAAACCAATTCTATTAAAACGGGGTATCTCTGCAACTATAGAAGAATGGTTAAATTCAGCAGAATACCTGGCAAGCAAAGGTAATCAGAAAATTATTTTATGTGAACGTGGTATAAGAACCTTTGAAAAATCAACCCGCTTTACACTGGATCTTTCTTCTGTGCCGGTGATCAAGAAAAAATCCCATTTGCCTATTATTGTCGATCCAAGTCACCCGATGGGGCAGCGGGAATTAGTAATTCCTATGGCACGTGCCGCGATAGCGGCCGGTGCAGACGGGATTATGGTAGAAGTTCATAATAATCCCGATGAAGCATTATCTGATGGGGCACAATCATTGTATCCCAAACAATTTTCTCAGTTGATGAAGGAGATTGAGATCATTACCGGAGCATTGGGAAAAACGATTGCAAAAAACTGATATGGGGAATAAAAAATATTTTTGACATCAGTTATTATTAATTTGGAAAACTTTAGGGAAATATTCTATCTGAATATATTACAGTAATGGTATATAGAACCAGTACAAATGTGTTTCCTGACGATATTTAGAGTGACGATAAAGGAGCGAAAGCATGATTATTGTATTCAAGTCGAATGCAAGTAATGAACAGATGAAGCATGTCAGTGATTATTTAGTTGATCATGGTTTTAAAATTCATCCGATCCATGGAGAAGAACATACTGTTTATGGTATAATTGGAAATACAAAAAATCTAGTTCCGGAGTTTTTTGAATCCTTTAAAGGTGTTTCAACTGCATTTCGTGTCCTCGAATCCTATAAAATGTGTTCTCGTGCTTTTCATCCGAAAAATTCAAAGGTAAAAATCGGGAATATAACAATTGGCGGAAATGAACTTGCCGTGATGGCAGGTCCCTGTTCAATTGAGAACAAGACGATGATGGGTAATATTTCAAAGAAAATAACTCAGCATGGCGCAAATTTTATTCGTGGCGGAGCTTTCAAACCCCGTTCATCACCTTATGCTTTTCAGGGATTGGGTGAAGAAGGATTGATCTATCTTCGTGAGGCAGGTGATAAATACGGTGTACCTATTGTAAGCGAGATCATGGCGATCTCTGATATACCTCTTTTTGAAAAATATGTAGATATGATCCAGGTCGGTGCCCGAAACATGCAAAATTTTGCCTTGCTAAAAGAGTTGGCTTATCTTGATAAACCAATTCTTTTAAAACGTGGTATCTCAGCAACTGTAGAAGAATGGTTGAATTCAGCAGAATATCTGGCGAGCCAGGGTAATCAGAAGATCGTTTTATGTGAACGCGGTATTAGGACCTTCGAAAAATCAACTCGTTTCACATTGGATCTTTCTTCTGTACCTGTGATCAAGAAAAAATCACATTTACCGATCATTGTGGATCCAAGTCATCCCATGGGCCAGCGCGATCTGGTCATCCCTATGGCAAGAGCAGCTATTGCTGCCGGGGCTGATGGCATTATGGTTGAAGTGCATGATAATCCTGACGAAGCATTGTCTGACGGTGCACAATCATTGTATCCCAAACAATTTAAAGAATTAATGAAAGAAATTAAGATTATAGCCGGTGCGTTAGGAAAGAACATTGCAAAAAATTAATATTGAAAATTTGACCTTTTCTGTTATTGGATATGGGCGCTTTGGAAAATTATGGGTAGATATATTATCCGAGTACGGTTCTGTATTGGTATATGAAAATAATACGGATGTTTTTCCCGATGAAAAGAAGAATATTTGTTTTGTTAACTTAAGAACAGCCTTAAAAAGAGATGTAATATTTCTGTGTATTCCCATTTCTTCCATGGAATCATTTATTAAAGAAAATGCATCATATTTTGCTGACGGATCTACGATTATTGATATGGCATCTGTAAAATCTATGCCAATAGAATGGATGAATACTCATATTCCCAAGATCAAGCATCTTGGAGTTCATCCTCTGTTTGGCCCGGATTCATATGCACCAAATAAGAATAATCTCATGATCATTACTCCCTCGGATCAATATCCTGAGCTTGCTGCCTTATGGTCGGAAGTATTTGCTTCATGGCGTTTTTTTACAAAGATCATTTCTCCGGCAGAGCATGATAGAAGTATAGCGTACTCTCAAGGTGTTACTCACTTTGTGGGAAATGTTCTTAAGCGTATGGATCTGCCAAATACCAATACCCCGACAAAAGGTTATAATATGCTTCGGGATGTTGAACGATTTTGCGAGAACGATACGTCACAATTGTTTAAAGATATGCTTCTTTACAATCCTCAGTCCGTGAATATGTTCAAGGAATTTCTGCAAGCAACTCATGAAGTTTCGGATAATATCAGAAAAAAGAATATACAATATTCCGGGCCATTTACCTTAGGTGTCATGGGGGATGAAGGTAGCTTTTCGCAAGAAGCCGGTCAGCGATGGCTCAAGAATAATCGCGTAGCCAAGGGTAAATTATATTGCCTTACAACCGCAGAACGAGTTTATGATGCATTGAATTTTGGATTTATACAGGTTGGATTAATGCCAATTCAAAATGCTGTGGGTGGTATGGTGCTGGAAACGGTTCAAGGTTTGGCACAACACAATTGCAAAATCACCGGATTTTTTCCTTTTATTGTTAATCAATGTCTAATGGGACGAAAAGACTTTAATGAAGAAAAGCCATCTTCAATTCATTCACATCCTCAAGCTTTAAGGCAGTGTAAAAACTATCTCAAAGAACATTATCCGGATGTCTTACTTATTGAAGAAGAAGATACGGCGCTTTCTGCAAGAATGCTTTCGGAAGGCAAATTACCCGAAGATGCATTTATTATTGCTTCTCAAACGTGTAAAAATTTGTATGGGCTTAAATTGATCAATAAAAACATTCAGGATCTTGAATATAATGTGACGGATTTTGTCACTGTAATTAAGGAATGATCGGTAACCAGTAAATCTTTAAACCTTAAACCTTAAACCTTAAACTTTAAACTATTATATGTCAGACAACAATATTAAAATCATTGAACCGGTTGGGTGCGTGCGCGGTCAGATCACGCTCCCGGGTGATAAATCCATGAGTCATCGTGCGTTAATGTTTGCTGCTATTGCAAAAGGCGTTTCAAAGATCAGACATTTGAACATAGGCGCCGATGCGCTTTCAACGATAGCTTGTTTGCAAAAATTGGGTGTGAACTTTCAGTTGGGTAAATTTACGGTGGATGTTGATAGTCCGGGTATCAATGCCTGGACACAACCGCAAGATGGTATTTTAAATTGCGGAAATTCCGGCACAACAGTTCGTTTAATGTCAGGGTTACTTGCGGGACGTGAAAACCTAAATGTTATTATAACAGGTGATGATTCTCTTTCCATTCGTCCTATGAAACGAGTTATAGAGCCTTTAAAAAAAATGGGTGCAGATATTTGTGCCGAAGATGGCCATTTACCCATGAAGATCAACGGTAAAATGTTAAATGGGATACAATATCTTTTGCCTGTTGCCAGTGCACAGGTGAAATCTTGTGTGCTATTTGCCGGCTTGTCCGCTCAGGGTAAAACTTTTGTGGAAGAAACAATTAAAAGCCGTGATCACACTGAAAGAATGATGAAAATGTTTCACATTCCGGTCTTTCATAATAAAAATATTATTTCAGTGCACACATTACGTCGTTCAATTCCGGGATTTAATTATTCGGTCCCGGGAGATCCTTCTTCTGCCGCATATTGGATCGCAGCCGGCCTGTTATTGCCCAAAAGCCGACTGCTTTTAAAAAAAATGTCTATGAATCCGACCCGTACGGCTTTTATTTCATTGTTAAAAGCTTCCGGAGCAGGAATAGATCTAATCTCTAATGATAAAAATTTAGAACCTATGGGTGACGTACTTGTTTGTTCATCAACTTTACGCAAATTTGACATTCGCGCCAAACAGGTTCCCGGTCTGATCGATGAATTACCGCTTCTTGCTTTGATCGCAACTCAGGCAAAGGGTTTAACGACTATTCGTGGCGCTAAAGAATTGCGATATAAAGAAAGTGATCGAATATCATCAACGGTTGCCATGCTGAAAAATATTGGTGCCGAGGTAAAAGAATTTAACGATGGCATGAATATTATTGGCGGGTTGAAATTAAGGGGTGGAAAAGTGGATGCTCGGGGCGATCATCGCATCGCTATGACAGCTTCAATTGCCGGATTGATCACTGAAGAACCCGTTTATGTCAGTGGTTGGTCAACTGTTAATATATCTTATCCGAATTTTTATAACATTTTAGATAGAATAAGTAAAAAATGAAATTTGCACTACTTGGTTACAACATTGCCTACTCTTTGAGTCCGATCATCCACGAGTTGATCAGTCAATTTTCAATGGATTATAATATTATTGATCTTGCACCGCAAAATTTGGAAAAAGAAATTCCCAAGATATTTTCAGAGCTTTCCGGCTTTAATGTAACTATTCCTTATAAACAGTCAATTATGGATTACTGTAAAACACTTGATCCTGTCGCTGAGAAGATAGGTGCCGTAAATACGGTTGCCATTCGTAATGGCATATGGAAAGGATATAACACTGATTATCTTGGCTTTATCCGTTCAGTTAAAGAAAATATTCCAAATTATTTTTCCTATCATCCGGTCATTGTAGGATATGGGGGTGTTGCAAGAGCAGTGGCCCTTGGGTTTGAAAAGCTTGGATTTAATGCTATAACGGTCCGGGGTGGAGAATTTAAATCAGAACGCGATGAATTTATACGTTCAATGAATTCCATTCTTGATATTAAAGTTTTTGATTTCTTACCCGAGATACCGCGTTTGTGGATTAACTGCACACCCGTTGGAGGGGCAAAGATCCCTCATATTCCCCGGGACTTTATTGATTTTGGTCCAAGAGATTTTATTTTTGACCTTAATTATACGCCTTGCCCGACGCATCTTGAATTAAAAGCAAAAGATCAGAGTGTTTCTACTATAAATGGTATGAAAATGCTGGTATATCAAGCCATAGAAGCTCAAAAAATATGGTTTGCCGATAAATTAGCACATTTTAAAAATACAATTTTTACTTAGA
>CAYPTO010000105.1:0-5158 GCA_964413625.1 uncultured bacterium | reverse complement strand
GGATTGATGTAAACTATAATGCTGATTTATTAAGTGCTATTTCATCCTATGTGAGCTATAATTATCGTTATACTGTATACTACACTTATGGTGATGATATTGGTGAAATACGAAGCGAAACAAATACAAATGATTTTGATTTCTCCACCAGCAGTCAGCCTGCGCTTAGAGTAACTTTTAGTATATCCGATTAATGTTAATAGAAAGGGATATTGAAAAGTTTTAAATCAATATTACATTTCAAACAAAAAACACAAGAGGAATAATTTAATTATCAAAAAAAACTATCTAAAACGGTTATTATGGTTATTTAAGCACCAAAGACCGCTGATAAAATCAATATTTATTTAATAATTATTAAAGGAGTTAAAAATGAAAAAAGCACTTACCCTTTTAAGAACGACAACATTTATCGTACTTATCCTAACATCAATTCCCCTGTTTGTTAATTATTTGCGGGGCATTACACCGGAACATCTATTGATCACTCATCTTCATGTCTGGTTCGGTCTTGCCTTTATTGTTTTTGCGATCATCGGTATGATGATGCAGAAAAAAGAAGCTAAAAACAAATAGGAGCGTATAACGATACGCTATTACAGCTAATTATTTATCCAAAATCGCAGAACCGCACCATAGTGTGACCTCTTGTACTATTAAGTTATTTATTGGCTTCGATATTTAAACAAAAATTAATTATGTATTTAGAAGGAGCAATATGATGAAAATAAAAAAAATATTTATATCTGTTTTTTGCTCTTGCGTTTACAGTTAATTGTTGGGGGCAAAATTGGTTTCAGCCCATAAAAAATGCCGCAGAGCAAGGTGATACCGAAGCACAGCTTAGACTTGCCGATGTATATTATTCCGGAGAATGGTCCGGAATACCGGATTACAAACAGGCTATTTATTGGTATACAAAAAGTGGAGAACAGGATTATACCGAGGCTCAGTTTAAACTTGCAAAAATATATGATTATGGAATATTGGTAGATAGAACAGATCAAGGAATAGATAAAACCCTGGCTTTTTATTGGTATAGAAGACTTGCAGAAAAAGGTTATGTCGATCCGCAATATAATATTGCTTTAATGTATTATCACGGAGATGGCACGACAATGAATAAAAAATTGGCTGCTTTTTGGATGAAAAAATCCTACGAAAAAGGTAATGAAGCTGCTAAAGAAGCATGGGATGAAATTGAGCTGTCGAAATACTAAAATTTCAATATAATAACACTTTGATTGCTATTTGCTGATTATTGTTCATCTTTTTTCTAAAAAATTATCATATTATTCCAATAATTACATATAACAATAAAATTGTATTTGAAATCACCTGATAATACACTATCATTGTTGCCATGAAAACCTTGTGAAAAAAATAACATGAAGGATAATAAATGAAACTGTTACGAGCAAGTTTATTACTACTAAGCTTAAGTATTGTTTTACTTTCAGCCCAAACACAAATAAGTTCCGGATTGGTTTCCGGTTTGTGGACACAGGCAAATTCACCATATCATGTCAATGGAGATATTACAGTTCCGATGGATTCTATTTTAACCATTGAGCCGGGAACGGAAATTTACTTTAGCGGAGAATATCAATTTGATATTTACGGACAGCTTATCGCCAACGGAACCGTGACAGATAGTATCTATTTCTATTCGGATTCTCTGGGAGAAATAAATTCTTATCCTTATTATGCGGGATTTTGGTATGGGATCACCTTGCATGCTACAGATTCTACAGGACAAGGTTCTTCCTCGTTTGATTACTGTAAAATAAGCTATGCATACGAACGCTGGCTTGATGAAGCAAGTATCGCATTTAATCGACGTTTTGGCGGTGGTTTGCTTTTTTATAAATCAAAAGTAAACATATCAAATACAAGTATTGTGGATTGCTATCAATCGGGAAACAGTATTCTTGCATTATATTCAGATGGACTCTTGAAAAATCTATCTGTTATAAATTCCGGTTCAATTGTGATAATGCTTTCGGAAGTCGATATCAAGAATTGT
This sequence comes from uncultured bacterium, assembly GCA_964413625.1. Lineage (GTDB taxonomy): Bacteria > Fidelibacterota > Fidelibacteria > Fidelibacterales > Fidelibacteraceae > M50B103. The sequence goes on along the minus strand of CAYPTO010000105.1, from coordinate 3,132 downwards.
GATATTTCCTTTGGTGCTGGAATCAAACTGGCAGGCGCAGAAAGTATGATCAGCAATACAAAACTACATGATAATGATATGGCTGGTACGGGAATTATTTCAGCAGATTCTTCAATTTTCGAATTAAGCCATTGTGAAATTACAGATAATGCGAGCCTTGCAATCAAAACACAGTCATCCCTTGCAGAAATTAAATGGACAAAAATTATCGGTAACGGTGGTAATGGTGGTTTATTTATTGAATCACTTGCAAGCTTTTCAAATTGTGATATCCGTGAAAACAACGGATTTGGTCTGATGTTTAATTCCAGCACAAATTGGACAACAAACAATATCTCAGATATCAATAATACTGTTGTTGCCAAAAACACAGATGCCGGGCTTTATTTTATTGGCAACAATGGTGCCAATATTACCAATTGTGTTATTGCGGATAACACCAGCCCCAACAGCTGGGGCGGCATAAAAACATCAAATACTGATCTTGTTAATGTCAGAAATAGTATTGTCTATAATAACGGCAATGATACTGATTACCAAGCTGGTGGACTTTATAATTATTCCATCATTCAGGGAAATTATGTGGGTTCGGATACTGCGACCACAAATCTGCAAAACTATGATCCTCTGTTTCGATCTGCTTCAACAGGTGACTATCGTCTGCAAAGCACCGAATGCGGATCTTTTTATAACTCTCCCGGAATTGATGCCGGAGATCCAAATATTAGCGACTGGGTAATGGATTGCGCAAGCGCGGGCCTTGGCGAATTACGCTCAGATATCGGTGCATACGGCGGTAGTGCAAACTGGTGGGATAAATCAGTAAATCCTCCCTGCCATTTTACCGGCAATGTTTCAGGTATCTGGGAATGTGAAGATATTTATGTTGACGGCAATATTCTTATTCCCGAAGGCGATACCCTGCAAATTATGTCTACAGTTCACCGTGTGAATATAAGCGGTCCTTATGAGATCAAAGTCGAGGGTGTCCTTATTGCCGAAGGAGAAGAACATCGTGTGATTAACTTCGAAGGTCCCAGAAATTTGGAAGACGCGTGGCATGGGATTATTTTTAATTCTACAAATGATAGATCAGTCGGTATATCGACACTTGATTATTGTTCTATTTTTGGTGCAAATAATATTAATACTATTTTCCCAAATGGTGGTGCACTTACCATTTATAATTCTGATAATGTGATGGTAAAAAATTGCTATTTCGGTTGGAACAATGCACAACTTGGAGGCGCCGTATATATTGAATCTTCCGATCCTCATTTTGAAAGCTGTATATTCCGCGATAACGGACGTGAACATAGTGAAGGAATAAATATTCTTACATCAGCCGGTGGTGCAATGTACATTAAAAACTCACATCCCTATATGCACGATTTACAGTTTATTGGAAATGCAGCCAATGATGGCGCTGCTGTTTTTCTTGAACAGTCCTCGCCGAAAATGAGCAATATTCTTGCAGTTGGTAATGTAGCCAGCGGTTTTGCAAGTGCTGTTTTTATTAATAATTCTTCACCCCACATTGTCAATATGACCTCTGCGGATAATGTTGCAAACATGGGTGGTGGCACATTCAGCCTGATGCATGCAAGCAGTCAACCTAATATAATTAATAGCATTATGTATGATAATTCCAAGCCTGAGATTTATATCAACGAAGGTACGCCGACAGTAAGCTATTCTATTATTGACAGCGCCGGTACAGAATCCTATTTCGGAATCGGTTGCTCAATTGAAAATCCATATTTTGATGGAGAAACATACAAATTGTCCTGCATGGCATGTGGATCAAGTATGACATCCCCCGCTGTTGATGGCGGACATCCCGATTCTGTTGATACTTTTATTGATTGTGATGCGGGACGTGGCACGACACGTGCCGATATGGGTTATTATGGTGGTGCGTTAGCGGGAATTTCTACGGCAATCATTGATATTGATCCGGAATCGGTCCCGGCAAATTTTGTGTTGCAAAACAATTATCCCAATCCCTTTAATCCGATAACAACGATTAACTATCAGTTGTCTTCGGCAGGACAAGTGGAATTAACGGTTTATAATACTTTGGGGCAAAAAGTTGCTACATTGGTAAAAGAGGTACAAGAAGCAGGACATTATTCGATCAATTTCAATGCTTTTAATTTAAGTTCCGGATTATATCTTTATAAAATTTCTGTTGGGAATTTTGTTGATATAAAAAAAATGATGCTTCTAAAATAAATAATGCTTAAGGCAGAACTATGAAAAATTTAATTATTGCTGTTTCTTTGGGCTTCGGCTTTTTAATGGGACAAGCCTCTCATCCGATAGAGTATAATCTTGTCGACAGTGTTAAAGCTGCCGGTAACGGATTTTGGGGCGGTGCTTCTTCGTCAAATTTAGATTTAATTGTTTATGGACCTTATATTGGTTCTGAAACTGCAATAACAGAAAATGACAGTCTTTTCTTTTTTAATTCCATGGGTGAAGTTATTAAAAGCGAACATATCGGTAATACTGTTTGGGCCATTGCAACAACCCCGGATGGAGAGTACACAGTTGTAGGAACTGATAATGAAGATATATTAATATTCCATGATACTGTCAAAATTGCTCAAGGAACAATCCCTGGAAATTGCTGTCAAAAAAGAGGTGCTGCTGTTAGTCCGGATGGTTCATACTATGGTATTGGCGGATCTCGATTTACACTTCATTCTTTCAAAGATTCTAATTTTATACCCATTTATACCGGGGTAAATACAGCTCAACTGAGGGCTATTGATTTTTCAGCTAATAATAAATACGTTGCTTTTGGCGGCAGGTTTGATCCCCAAAATTTAACATATATTGCTCTTTATGATCTCGAAATAAAAACCTTGATCTTTAGTGACACATTAGAACAGCCGGCCGGTGCAAATGGTGAATTAAGGCAACTTGCAATTTCTGAAAACGGCAGTAGGATCGTAGCGGGAACTTTTGGTCAAGAGAATTCGAAAATATACTATTATGCTCGCGAAGATTCCACATCCGGAAATTGGAGCAAGAAAGAAGAGATCTCATCTCCCAGCAGTATCTATTGGATAGATATGGATAATGCCGGTAAATCGGCAGTTTTAAGTACGCAGGCCGGTGGTCTGA
>CAYPTO010000104.1:1696-5160 GCA_964413625.1 uncultured bacterium | reverse complement strand
CTTTGCAAAATGTCTTTAAATAATCAGTTTTGGGTTCCTTCAGTGTGTAACCCGGATATTCCCATAATCCTCCAAGAAAGCCTTCCTCGGGACGTCGTACCATGAGTATTTTATCGTTCTTTTCAATTAAAAAAGCAGCACCATAACGGGTGGATATTTTCTTTTTCTCTATCTTGCGCGGAAAACTGTTTACCCTTCCATTTTTTAAGGCGCAACACTCCTCTTTTAAGGGACAATTTGAACAATTCGGACGTGATATACATTGCAAAGAGCCAAGCTCCATCCAGGCTTGATTAACCCAGCCGGGATGATACCCGTAAAATCCCTCGTTCATGATCTCAAATAACATTTTATGATATTTTTGAGTCGAAATATTATCATTCAAACAAAATAATCGTGCCATTACACGTTTAACGTTTCCATCTACAACGGCAGAAGAATGCTTAAAAGCAATACTGGAAACGGCGGCAGCGGTATAAGGTCCTACACCGGGGACCTTCAACCAATCGTTATAATTGTTCGGGAAAGGTAAATTTCGATCCTCAGCATGCTCAACAATATATTTTGCGCCTTTATGAAAATTTCGGGCGCGTGTATAATAACCCAGTCCCTCCCAAACTTTCAGTACTTCTTCCAGATCTGCTTTGGCAAGCGTGAAAACATTCGGAAATTGTTTGATCCATCTTGGATAGTAATTTTTAACTGTAGCCACTTGAGTCTGCTGCAACATCATTTCACTGACCCATATATGATAAGGATCTTTTGAACCGCGCCATGGCATTTCACGACGATGTGCTTCAAACCATACCATTAGAGCGTCGGTCATATTTTTTGTAATGATCTTTTGCATTATTTTCTTACAGGGAAATTGAGAGGAACTGAAATAGAAAGCGGAGGAATGATCAAGCCTTGGTCGATTTTTGCTTTTTCTTCACCTTTATAGAACATATAAGGTACTGCGATCCCGATAGCGGCACCCATGATAACATCGCTGAACCAATGCTGATTATCGTCAAGTCGCTGAAAAGCCGTAATAGCTGCAAAAGCATAGGCCGGAACCCCGGCTGTCCAACCATACCACATTTGATACATGGTGGCAGTGGCAAATGCGACGGAACTGTGGCCGGAAGGAAAGGACTTGTTGTCTTTCTCATTCGGGCGCAAGCGCCCCACTCCGTATTTAAAGGCGTAGGTCAGTGCAACAGTCCCAATGTTTGATACCGCCCAATAACGAAAAGGCTCGCCATAATTACCGGTTTGAACACCCTTGCCCAATGCACCCAGTGCCGACACACCAAAAGCCCAGTAATGATCAACATAAGAATCTGAAACAGCATCCAACCAATTCGGAAGATAAGCCTTCTTCGTCATAAATTCCTGAACGGGTTTGTCCGCCATCACGGCTAATCCGGACAATGCGGCACCCGAACCCAGAATAACATAGCCTTCCCGGGTTTTGGCAATCTCAGGAATTGCATACCGGAAATAATCTTTTCCGTTTAACTGTTGCGCTTGAGCGATAGATGAGATTACAAATAAAATAATGAGTAGCTTTTTCATAAATGTCAATTGTCAATTGATATTATATTCCTTAAACACTTCAAACAATTTCTCTTCATTCTCAATCAATTCGGCATGCCAATTGGCTTTTGTTGCGCCTTCAATATTTTCCTGTCGATCATCAACAAAAAGGGTTTCCAATGGGTTAATATTAAATAGCTCAACAAGACGCTGATAAGACGCAGGGGCGGGCTTAAGTAGTCCCTGTGCATAAGATACAAAGGAAGATCTGATCACACGTTTGAGATCAATGGCTTTATCGACCCCATTATAATCCAATGAATTCGTATTGGAGAAAAGAATAATGTTATAACGTTTTTTCAGCCAATAAACCAATGCCCAGGTTTTTGGACGCAGGGGAAATGCTTTATGAATATTTTTACGATATCGTTGTTCATCGCCTTCGCTTAAAGGAATATACTTGTTTAATTCAATAAAGTATTCTGTCTCACTGCGTTTCCCTGTTTCAAATTCTCTAAAAAAATCGCCGGCATAAAATTTCATGAAAACATCATAATCCCAAGCCATAGCATCGGTGAACAAACGGTAATCAACGTCCACCAAGATATTTCCAAGATCAAAAATAATATTTTTTATCTGAAAATCCGCCATTAGAGTTCAAGTAATCTTTTAGGCGATTTGGTAATATTCTCTACACCATTTTCAGTAATAATCACATCATCTTCGATACGCACGCCGCCCCAGTCAGGGATATAAATACCCGGTTCAACGGTGACGATTTGATTGGCCAATAATTTTTTTTCATAGTTTGGAGACAAACGGGGTTCTGCGTGGATCTCCAGACTCAGACCGTGGCCCAAGCCATGTCCGAAATATTCACCATAGCCTTTTAAGCTTATATAATCACGAGCAAGTGCATCGACTGCATTTCCCATCATACCCGGACGAATCCCGGCTATGGCTCTTTCCTGGGCTTCAAGGACAATAGTGTATATCTCGCGCTGTTTCTCATCAGCTTTTCCCAAGCACACTGTACGGGTTACATCTCCGTGATACCCTTTATACATAGCACCAAAATCAATGGTAACGAATTCGCCATTTTGCAAAAGCTTTTCCGTTGGACTATGATGAGGCCGTGATCCATTGATCCCGGAAGCGACGATCGTATCAAAACTGTCTTTTTCCGAGCCTAAGCTTTTCATAATATAGGACAATTTGGCATCCAGCATTCTTTCCGAGATACCGGGTTTGATCTCGTTCAATAATTCATTAAAGGCAGCATCGGTGATCCGTGCCGCTTCCCGAAAACATTCAATTTCCACTTCTTCTTTTATTGAGGCTATATCTTCCATCAACATAGCTTTATTGACAAATTTATTATCCGGAAATAGTTTTTTCAATTTATCATATTGTTCAAAACTCAGATGATTTCCTTCAAAACCTATCACATCCGTACTTTTTACACATTCCATATCTTTCATTGCCTGTAAAAGATCTTTTCCAACAGGTACATCGATATACATATTATTTACTTCAGCGGCGCTTTGGGTTTTATAGCGAAAATCCGTAAAAAACCAAGCGGCATCTGCGTTAATATAGCACATTCCGTTAGAACCGGAATAACCTGAAATGTATCTAAGATTTGAAGAAGAACGAACAAACATAGCATCTATTTTTTCATGTTTCATTCTTTCACGTAATCGTTTCAAACGCAGACTATTCATTATGACTCCTTCTTTTCGTTCTTTATAAGTTGTTTTACATGATCAATCTCGGCATTTACTAATTCTGATCCGGGATCACGTTGTTGCAATTTCAGCAAAATATTCATTGCCTGTTCAAACAGACCTTGTCTAATATATAATTTTGCCATGGTCAGGGTTTCAATTCCGTAGCGAATATTTTGATCATTCTTATTATTTTGAACGGGAATTTTTTTCTTG
>CAYPTO010000104.1:0-1686 GCA_964413625.1 uncultured bacterium | reverse complement strand
AATGGTACTTTGTGTTTTTTGTTCGGGTTTATCCATTTCCGTTATCAGATGCTGAATATAAGCGTTATTATCAATGCCCGGCAGATCTTCTGTTTTTAGTTTATCTTGTCCTATATCGGGAATAGACAATTTTGGATTCATGGCAATATCTTTGAATTTTTGAATAAAATTATACATTTCTTCGGTGCCTTTTTTGTAGGAAACGATTAAGCTGTAAATATATTTTAATTCTCCAAGTGAGTAATTATCCTTATTTAATTTCAACAACATTTCTGCAGCGGAAATAAAACTGGGATCAAGGTTCAAAGATCGGGTAAAACTTTCAATCGCCTTAAAAATGTCATCTTTCTGGTAATAACATAAGCCCATAGAAAACCAGATCAGTGCTTCTTTGGGATATTTCTTTAATAATAATTTTGCTTTTTCCAATGCTACATTTGTTTCGTTTTTTTCAAGATGCTTAAGAACAGATTGATTGTCTTCATAATAATTTATTTGTTCCATACTTTACTCCATGTGTCCCTGTTCCCGTAAACTCAGATATCCCGAATGACCGATTATAATATGATCCAACAATGGAATATCCAGTATTTCGCCTGCTTGTTGGATCGTTTTAGTGATCTCAATATCCTGGCGACTAGCTTTCAACTCCCCACTGGGATGATTATGCATCAAAATGATCGCCGAAGCAAGATGATCGATGGCCGGTTTAAACACCTCGCGCGGATGTACAATGGATGCGGAAATACTGCCAACTGAAATATTTATATCCCGATAAGCACGATGTGCCCGATTTAAAAGAATAACCTTACAGACTTCCTTTTGCAAAAGACGCATACGCTCACCATAGGCATTAGCTACACTTTCGGGACCTGTGATCACAGGTGTTTCGTTCGTTTGCAACACCTCGTGAAATCGTGCACCCAACTGAAAGGCCGCTGCCAGTGTGGTCGCTTTTGCCGGGCCCACTCCGTGATATTTTGAAAGAGCTCCGGTCGTCATCATGCCATGCTGTAAAAGACCGTCATTGTCAGCAAGAAGTTGTTTTGCAATATCTAAAGCTGAATATCGCTTAGTACCGGATCGCAATAAAATCGCCAATAATTCAGCATGACTTAAGGTTTCAGCGCCTTGCTGAATACATTTCTCACGCGGCCGGTCATCTACCGGCCACTGTTTCATGGTCGTTTTCGTCGCCCTCATTTCGCCCCCGAAATTTTATGCGTTACGCGGACTATCCCTGAACCATTTTTCAATAAAATCTATGGTCTCCGTGGTCGGTGTACCCGGCCCAAAGAGTTCCGCAACCCCCATTTTCTTTAATTCATCCATGTCTTCTTCGGGAATAACTCCACCCCCGATCAATAAGACATCGGCCATTTCGTTCTGTTTCAATAAATCCAGAACTTTTGGGAAAATAGTCATATGTGCACCGGAGAGAATAGACAGAGAAATGACATCAGCGTCTTCCTGTATAGCGGCAGAGACAATCATTTCCGGAGTTTGACGCAATCCAAGATAGATTACTTCCATTCCGGCATCACGCAAAGCATTGGCAATAACTTTTGCACCTCTATCGTGGCCATCCAGTCCGGGTTTTGCTAAAACAACACGAATTTTCTTTTTCATTATTTCCTCTTTATCGATCATTTTTGTTTACTATCCAATACAAACGTAACAGGTCCA
>CAYPTO010000103.1:0-5186 GCA_964413625.1 uncultured bacterium | reverse complement strand
AAAAGGGAATTTCGTTTTATCAAGGGTCCTATTTTTGGAAATATTATTCTAGCTGACGAAATCAATCGAACTCCTCCGAAAACTCAATCTGCCCTTTTGGAAGCCATGCAGGAGCAACAAGTAACAGCTGCCGGTACATCTTATGCCTTGGAATCACCTTTCTTTGTTCTTGCAACCCAAAATCCAATTGAGCAGGAAGGAACCTATCCCTTACCCGAAGCTCAACTTGACCGTTTTATGTTTCAGTTAAATGTAGGATATCCGTCCGCAGAGGAAGAAAAAGAGATCGTTACACGCACAACGGGAAGCGCAAAAGAATTTTTAAATAAGATCATTTCGAGAGAAGAACTCATTAATATTCAAAAACTTGTTTCAAATCTTCCCGTGGCTGATCATGTGGTGAATTATGCTGTAAATATGGTGCGTTCTACTCGTCCGTTAAATACTGAATTATCAATAGTGAAAGATTATGTTAAATGGGGTGCTGGTCCCAGGGCATCTCAATATTTGATCATAGCGGCTAAAACCCGCGCAGCATTAATGGGCAAAATGACACCGGATGAGGAAGATATCAATGCTGTTGCCCCACAGATACTGCGTCATCGTATCTTGCGAAACTTTAAAGCTGAAGCTGATGGCGTATCGATGGAAAACATGATCGATCAGCTTATTCAGGTCCATCATGCCTAAATTGGATTACACTCCGGGGTCAATTATTGATCTTGGAAATCTTCGTTTTCAGGCAAAGACCATTGTAGAGGGATTGATGCTGGGGCTGCATAGCTCACCTTATCATGGCTTTTCTGTAGAATTTTCACAGCATCGACAATATATGCCGGGTGACGATATTCGTCATATCGATTGGCAGGTCTATGGAAAAACAGACCGTTATTATATAAAACAATATGAAGAAGAGACAAATCTAAATACATATATTTTGGTTGATAATAGCGCCTCAATGGGATTTTCGGGAGAAAGTATCGTTAGCAAATATCAATACGCTCAATTGGTCGCCGGAGCTTTAATCTGGTTACTGATAAATCAGAATGATGCGGTTGGATTAGCTATATTTAATGAAAAGATAGACAGCTTATTCCCGCCAAAATCAGTAAATTCATATCTCAATGAATTGCTAATAGCACTCCAAAAAGCTCCCTGTTCCAAACACACCCGTATTGGGGAAACACTCCACAATATTACCGAAAAATTGCCCAGAAAAGGCCTCGTTATTTTAATATCTGATCTGTTGGACGATAAGGAAGCTATAATGAAAGGATTAAAACATATTCGCTATCTCGGGCATGATGTTTTAGTTATTCAACTTTTAGATCCAGGTGAATGGGAATTAAAGCAATCAAGGAAACATCGCTTTAAAGATATGGAGAGTGGAGAAGACATCAAGTTGGATGTCAGGCAGATAAAAGACGAATATCACAACAAGGTCCGTGCATATTGTGACGAGATAAATCGTGAATGTGGAGAGAATCTTATAGATCATACTCTTATCTTGACCGATATGGACTGCCGGATTGCCTTAATGGAATTTTTACGTAAACGAAACAGATTATATTAATAAGCTTTCCCGGATTCAGTTAGTAAGTGCATTTTTTTTCTTTGAATTTCAACACTTTTTATTTAATTTTATTCTACCAAATTAATAACGTAGGAGAATTTCAATGAAGAATCAAAAGATGTTTATAATTTTATGTGTGCTTTTGTTTGCGTTTTCTGTCAGTTTAATGGCGGAGCCGGTAAGGGTTATAGCCGTTCATTACGGTAATCCGGAGTATGAAGATGCCTTAATTAAAGAAGATTATCCCGGATTTGAATTTTATCATACGGATGGATCTGAGTATTTGTATACGATAAAGAACGAATTATATATCGGTACATTGCCGGGGCATCTTGAGGGCCTATATGGAGAAGTTCCCGAAAAAATGGGTTTTTCAGCGTCTTATTCCTCCAGTAAAGGGGAGAATTATCCATCTAAATGGGGATTGTATTATTTAGTGGGTAGTAACGGAGTTATTGCGGCACAGTCAAATAATATGGATTATTATCATATCAAACTTGTGTTAAAGAAATTAAAAAAAGGTAAATTGACAAATCCACTACCGGCTTCAAAACAAGTCTATTTTAAAAAAGCTCCAATCGGTGAACGTGAAGCTTACAAGGGATCAAAGATAGATAAACAAGGCAAGGGTATTGTTGGGTGGAATGTCCCGGAGATCACTGTTTATGACGAAGAAGGGACTGCACATACACTTCCCGAACTGGTAAAAGACGAAACGTGTATTGTAGTTTTTTATACTATGGATGCGGTAAAAAGAGTTGTAGGAAAAAGAAAGACAGGAGAAATAGTAGAGGAGTATTATGAAGAGAAACCGGTCAACTCCGCCAGAAAGAAAATAGAAGCTGTAGGAACGGCCGAAAATGCTCAAACACAGGAAGATGTGAAAAGCATGTTTAAACAAATGTTACAGGCGGCGGCCGAGGATATTAATGAATTCTACAAAAATAGTGTTGCAGAATTGGAAGAAATAAAAATACTCAATAAAGATGTAAAATAGTCTTTGTAAAAATCGCATTATTAAACACCGGCGATTCGCCGGTGTTTTTGTTTTTAGTAAAAAAAATATGTAATAATCTTATTTTATGATATATTCAAGGTGCTTTTGAAACCTTTTAAATTGGAATATAATTCTTATATGAAATTGCCAAAGATCATTTACCTTTTACTCATTGCTTACCTCTCTTTTGCGGCTATTCCAGCCGGTTATTATGATGATGCTGCAGGATTAAATGGAAATGATCTTCGTCTGGCTTTACACAATATAATAGATGGGCATACAGTAAAAACATATGATCAGGTTTGGGATGCCTTTGCAACGACCGATGTTCGCCCAGTTGAAACTTACGGCACGGAATATATTTGGTGTATGTATACACATTTGGAGTTCCATTATGATGAAGATCAATCAAGCGGTACAGCTGTTTACACGACATATAATCGCGAACACTCCTGGCCGAAATCTTGGGCTAATGAAACATACCCACATTACACCGATTTATATCATTTGTATCCCGTACAGGCATATGCAAATTCAATACGAAATAATTTACCTTATGGAGAAGTTGAAGATGGAACGGCAACCTACACATCTGAAAATGGTTCTTTAAGAGGTGATGCGCGTGCCGGTTTAGGGTATTCGGGAACAGTATTTGAACCGATAGATGAATATAAAGGCGATCTTGCACGGACCTATTTTTATATAAGTACACGTTATTATCCGGAAGATTCAGATTGGAACACATCACCCATGACCAATAAGTGCGAACTTTTGGAATGGGCTGTAGACATGTTGCTTGACTGGCATCATAATGATCCGGTCAGTCAAAAAGAACTGGATAGAATTGAAGCGATTTATACCATCCAGGGCAATAGGAATCCTTTTATAGATCACCCTAATTATGCTGATTCGATCTGGGCCTCGACAAGTACGATAATCGATGCCCCCTTAGCACAGGATGCCTCTTCAATTCAGCAGGATAAATTTACAGCCAATTGGTCTGAAGTAAGTGAAGCAACCGGCTATAAATTATATGTTTCAGAGAGCAGTGATTTTTCAGATCATATCACGAATTACGGTCCCAAAGATGTTGGAAATAATTTTAGTGAAACAGTTACATCTTTGGCATCATCCACCACCTATTATTACCGTGTGAAAGCTTATAAAACAGGAGAAGAAAGCGGATATTCAAATGTCACTACAGTCGAAACCGCTGCGCCCTCAGAGACTGTGGATAGTACAAAGATCTTTTTCTCAGAGTATATCGAAGGATCATCTTATAATAAAGCATTGGAAATATATAATGGCGCCGGTGCAGATATTGATCTAAGTAAGATCACTATAAAATTATATTCTGCTGATAACACTTCGCCTTATCGGACACTAAATTTGAGTGGTAACCTACTGAGTAAACAGGTTTATGTATTAGCACATCCTGATGCAAATGCTGCAATTTTGGCTGAAGCTGATATTACAGATAATTCAGTAGTAAATTTTAATGGAGATGATAAACTCGAATTATATTATAATAATGCTCTTATAGACATTATTGGTGAAGTAGGAGCGAGTGGAAATTTTGCTATAAATGTAACATTAGTTCGCAAAGCGGATATTTTACAGGGCAATACAACTTACACAACATCTGAATGGAATAGTTATGTACAAGATGAAACAAGTTATTTAGGTTCCCATACCGTGAGCGAAACACCGACTGCTATTTCATTACAAGAATTTAATGCTTATTACGAAAATGGAGTGGTAATATTGAATTGGAATACTGCGAGTGAGACCGAAAATGCGGCATTCCAAATTTTCAGGAATAATGATTTTCTTAATATAGTAGAAGGATCCGGAACAACTTCCGTAACACATTATTACGAATATATTGATAATAACGTTACTCCCGGACAAAATTACACCTATATTTTAAATGATCTGGATTACAGCGGAAATATTACATCACATGAAAAAATGTCGGTAACTATTACTAATCCGGCTGAAGAACATTTTCTTCTACCTGAAGGAAGTATTGGTAATGTTTACCCCAATCCTTTTAACCCGATTGCAATTTTACCGATAAATTTAAATCAAAATACGGATATTAATATTACTTTATATGATATTTTCGGGCATAAATGTCAGGACATTATATCTGGGAATTATCAAAAGGGTGACTATAATATTCCCATAAATGCAGCTAATCTCCCCAGTGGAGCATATGTGTTGCATGTGCGAATGGGTGGGACGGAGCAGACACAAAAAATTATTTTGTCAAAGTAAAATTTTAAAGGAGTAATATGGCAACACCACGTGGAGAAAGGCTCATTATAACTTTACTAGGCCGACGTAACGTGGGTAAATCTTCTTTGATCAACGGGATCACAGAGCAGGAAATTTCGATTGTCTCAAAGACTCCGGGTACGACAACGGATCCGGTTGCAAAACACTACGAGCTAATTCCGGTAGGACCGGTTACCTTCTATGATACTGCCGGCATTGATGATATTGGCGAGTTGGGTGAGCAGCGTGTAAAAGCAACGCGTCGTGTTCTATGGCGTTCTGATGTGGTTATGCTGGTTTTTGATAAAGACACCTTGAATGAGCATGATAAAAACA
>CAYPTO010000102.1:0-5203 GCA_964413625.1 uncultured bacterium | reverse complement strand
ATCCACATTATAATCGTTATCTACAATGTACTGTGCCATCAGCATGATCTTATTTAATTCGATCAGGGAATAGATACCGCCGTGTACCTGATCGCCACCGACACCGTAGGCAATGGTAACTACAACGGAATCATCGGCTTTAAGCGTATCAATTGAGCCGTAAGAGGTAAATGTACGGTAATCTTCCGGGTAAAAATATCCGTTTTGCCACTGTGAGTATATGGGATTAACAGCTTCTTTGATATTGTAGAAATCGTTAATATTGATATAATCGTTCCAGCGAGCCGCATCAGTTTGCGGATCATCATGAATGGTACAGGTTACATAAGATTTCGGCGGCATTGGTTTGGATGCTTTCAGGAATCGCCAACCGAGGAAACCGGCAGAATTGAAAGACCCATCCACATCCGGATTACCGAAATCGTCGTCAAGATTATTAAAATCATAAAATGCGGGATCAAGTAAGGATGTATCCAATCCCCAGTCTTCAGCCTTTACGTTCAGGTTATCACCATCCCACATGAAAGTCAACATACTGTCAAGGGCATAATTTTTTAATGAATCCAATATAAAAGGCTCAGCTACTGCTTGTCTGCGCATATAGGGTACCAAGGTAACCCAGTCCCAACCGGAATAAGTTCCATTATAGTCTGAATCAGTCGCATCGTCTATGGTAAAGACCGCATTTGCATTGCTTAAAGCGTGATCATCCTGATTTACGCGTTGATCTTCAACGGGCCAATCGGCTCGTTTTGCTACATCGCCATCCCATCGAATAGTAAAAGTGAAATCGTAAAGATCGCGTTTGACTTCGGGAATATAATCTCCATCATTATCCAAACCGACGTTTTTGATCGTATATTCTACGATGATAAAATCATCGGCCAGCGGATTGCTCCATGCATAGGTACGTTCTTTAATGATAATACCAAGAGGATCGTCACCTGAACTGGACTGCGGTTGTGTCACATCCCAATATTTGGTATAGGTTTCCTCTTCGGCCCGTATACCGGGTTTGTACACGTGAATACTGTCAATTGGGGAATATTCACCGTCTCGTTCATTCAATACACTGTATTTTAAAGAACCTCCATCATCGAAAGCTCCTGAAAGCCATATACACCCTGAGTAAAGGTAAGAATTACCCGAACCGGCAGGCCATTCGCATGAAGGAGCCGGAGCGGTGTAAGAATCGTCACCGATCTCACCGTGATTGGTAATGTTATTCCATAGCATTCCGATCTTATGTACAAAACTATCGTAGCTTACTACCGGATTTTGAGCCGGTAAGATACTTAACGAAAGAAGCAATATACAGAATACGAGGATCTTAATTTTATTTATTCTCATCAACTTCTCCTTTTATCACTAAAACTGCACCGACAAACCTGCACGGAACTGACGGGGATCGTTGTAAACTTCTGGGTTATAGATATATGAGTAATCCACATCCTGACCAATGATAGCAGCATCGCCCTTCAGGTTATAGAACTGGCCGGAACCAATATAACTTATGTATATGGAGTTCAGTAGATTGAAAACATCCATAAAAACATCCACTTTGACCGATCCCATCTTGATACGGCGGTTAATACGTAGATCAAGATTGTACTTCCAGGGTAAACGCAGATCGTTGGTTAATCCGGTTCCATATGAGGAATAAGGAGATCCGCTGTTCAGGTCCACTTGTAGATTGGCACGCCAGTTTCTCAAAAGAGGTGAAAGATGTTTAGGTGTTTTTAGTGTAATGTTCGCGTTGATCGTATGGGTTTGATCATAGTTCAAGGGGAACATTTTTTGGTCTTCTCCGAACAAGGGAGCATTGTAATCATTGTACAAACGGCCCTGTGCCGAGGAGAAAGTGTAATTAATGGATGCACCCCAAAAATCAGTCAATGCCTTATACATGGCAAATTCAACACCTTTAATGTTGGCATAATCGGCATTCACATAAATATTACCGTCATTGGGTGTATTTATGAATACGTATTTTTGGTAGTTCATCAGATTGGTTACATCTTTATAATAACCTGTCACAGATACCTTTAAAGTCGGTGAAAAAAGGTGTTCTAAACTGATATCGTAAGACACTGTTTTTTCGGGTTTCAGAGAGGGGTTACCAACATAGTTTCCTGTCGTTGTTAGATTATCATACATTAAATTTCTATATAGATAGTATGAATCAGGACGTTGGAAATAATGTCCGTAGGTAAACATTAATTTATCACGATCCGTAATGGGATAAGAAATACCAAATCGTGGAGATAATTGATGGGTTACTTTGGCTTCCTGAGGATTTGAAAGAATAGGAACACCGTTAGAATCCACCATGGAAAAAGGATCGATAAAATCGGCAGGATACAGGACAGGATCACCAAAGCCACTAGGATTAAAGTAATCATATCGTAAACCAACCAATGCAACGAGGCCTTTGAATTCCATTTTATCCTGGATATATAAGCCTAGATCTATATTATCTTCAGACCAGATATCCGTACGAAAATAGGTCCGTGAATAAGCCGTATCAACAGGATTAAATTCAATTGTACTCCATGAAATATTGGTTACATTCATGTTGTTATGCGTAAATTCAAATCCACCTCGGACCTGATGATTCTGGGTAATCTGACTTTCCATATCAAATTTCAATTTATTCACATAAGAAGCTTGGTCACGATAACCGGGATCATCTCCCCCGGTCCACCATACATTGTTCTCTCGTGTTCTGTTTTCATAATAGGGGCCTTCGCCATCGAAGTCCCAATTCAAGAATTCTCTTACATCACCGTCACCGTCACGATCATCCACATCCCGGACACCGTAAAAGTATTTTGAGGTCATATTCTGATATTTTAACTCATAAAAAGTCTTTGAACTTAATTGATGTGTGAAGCCAAGATTCATAGTATAGGCCATGCGTTCACGATCCCAAAGATGATCCTCAAGCCGTGAATCAAGGTAAACTTCTTTAAAAATACGCTGATTATACCATGTATAAGCCTCTCCGTTTACAAAGGTGGTATCTCGGCGACCTTGTGCGTAAGCGGTATCCGTATAGGTGCTGGCATCGTTTACGTAGTGATAAATGACAGCGGTATCTGAGCGAACGGTCGGATCGGGATCATAATATTGCGTATCCATCCAATATTCATCGGAGGGTCCGTATTTGGAAGCATAAATATAGAAATCATCGGATTGCGATGCAGAGTACATAACCGAAGCATTCAACTTCATCTTGTCACTGAGCTTGGCTGTCAACTTTCCATAGTACTTTTCGCTGGAATAGTTGTTGTTGATAAAATAATCCTGTGTTTCATTGGTCACATCTGCAGATAAAGCGAAAGTAATCTTGTCACTGTTGGGAATTATCGGACCACTTAAGCTCAAACGGAGTACATTTTGCAGTTCGTGCCGGTATTTTAGTGTATACCAACGATTCGAATCCGGCATGATCATGTTTCGGAGTGAATCCTGGTTGGCATCTTCCGGAAAGAAATCCAATGTTTTTTCGACAAAATTATCTAAGGGCATGATTACATCATTAATACCGGAACCGAAATTTGTGGTCATATAGGTTGCTTTTCCTGATAATTTTCGTGAACCGGCATCGGTTGCTACGTTGATAACACCGGATTGTACATTACCGAATTCGGCACTCAGTCCACCAAGGGAAACTTCCATTTCAGAAATGGCTTCCGTCGGTAAACCCAGGGTAAATCCACCTGTACTGCCTGAATAGGTACCTGCCGGATCTCTTACCGGCATACCGTCAACCACAACTAGGACTTCGCCTGAACGACCGCCACGGAAGTGAGATCCGACAACACCCGGTTGATTTTGTGCAATGGTCATAAAGTTATCAATCGGCTGGACCTGCATTTCTTCAGACGTTACATTATGGGTAGAGGCAAAAGAATCATCCTGCAAAAGCGAACGTGTTGCAACCACAATGACCTCTTCCCCGCTAATGGCTTCTATCTGTAATGCAACATTCAATTCGGTGGTTAAATTGATATTAACACTGATATCAGTGATCAATGTATGGGAATATCCCACATAGCTGACACGAGCATCATAAGTACCCGGATCTACGTTTAAGATAGCATAATAGCCTTCCGCATCGGTTGCGGCTCCCATGGATGTTGCATTACCATCTTTGAGAATAATGATGTTCGCACCGATCAACGGTTCATTTGTTTGCTCATCGCGGATCACACCGGCGATCTTACCGGTAATAGCCCCAAAAAGGCCCTGCGCTAAGAACAAACACACGAAAAAGCTTAAAAATGCCTTATTGCTACATTTTACCATATGTTTCCTTCCCTGGGTCAGTAATACTAATTAATTTGTTCTATTTTTACTTTTTAACTAATGTTGGTGCTAAAATAACAAAAAGATTTCATACTTTCAATAGATTTTCAAAGCTTTTTACACTTTTTTTTATTAAACTTCGCCCTAAGGAAGGAGAATACCATGAATAACAACCTGAAAATCACTCACATCGACATTTATCCATTCAATGTAGCCAGTGAACACGAATTTAAGATCGCAACGATGGTGATCAGCGGAGCACAAAATGTGCTGATCCATATCCGAACAAATGACGGCGTAGACGGCTGGGGAGAAGCCAGCTCATTTCGCGCTATTGTTGGCGAAACACAAAATATTAATCTTGCTGCCGCTCAAGAACTGCGCGACATACTTATTGGAAAAAATCCACTTGAATATGCCTCACGCGTCCGGGAACTGGATGCTTTTCTCCCTTTGAACAGTACAATTAAAAGTGCATTCGATATGGCGCTGTACGATCTGGCTGCCAAACATGCAAATCTACCCCTTTATCGTTTCCTCGGCGGAGAAAAACGACCAATGGAGACCGATCTGACCATGGGTATAGCCAAACTCGAAAATGCCGGCAGAGATGCCATGAAAATCGTCGATCAGGGTTTCCGTATGATCAAAACCAAAGTCGGGATCGATCCTGAAGAAGATATTTTAAGACTCAGAGAAATTCGCAATGCCATCGGACCGGATGTCAAGATCCGTATTGATGCCAACCAGGGTTGGGATCGTGTAACTGCCGTAAGATGTTTGAATGAGATGGAAGAACTTGATATTGAATTCTGCGAGCAACCGGTTCGCCGATGGCATCTGGACGGCATGAAATATGTCTCTGAACGCACAAATATTCCCATCATGGCGG
>CAYPTO010000101.1:0-5255 GCA_964413625.1 uncultured bacterium | reverse complement strand
CACAAAAGACTCCAATTACTTCTTGCGGTTATTGAGCGGAAATTGAATATTCCGGTATCTCAATATGATATTTTTGTAAACGTGGTTGGCGGCTTAATACTTAAAGAACCGGCTATGGATCTGCCTGTGATAGCTGCGATATATTCGTCGATAAAGGATATTCCCATATCTGATAATACGGCCATTATTGGTGAAGTCGGACTGACAGGAGAAACCCGTTCTGTTTTGCGAGTTGAACAGCGAGTGAAGGAAGCACGGCGTATGGGCTTCGATCGCATTATTCTTCCCGCATCGGCGAAAAAGAAGATTGATGATAAAAAAGAATTACTTATATATATTAAGGATATTGCAGAACTGATCGGACAACAAGTATAGTTCCTGCTATCTGTTTGTTTTTTTAAAGGAGAAAAATGAAAAACACACTTATCTCTCTTGCAGTATTATGCATTGTGTTAACAAGTTGTTTTTTGCCTGAACCTCCGATAAATAATGACGGAGCAAGCTATTTCTATTTAGCAGATACCAATGGAACACCCTGTACGACCTTTTACCCGGGCGAATCGTTTTATGTTAAATTCTGTTTAACAAATACAACGGAAAACTCTCTTGATTTCACCATGGGTGACACAGGTCCCTTTGTAAGGTTCACTATATATCAGGATGATCAATATGTCGCCGGATCCACGGATGGTTTGGATTTTCTTCTCCCGATATTGTATAATACTTTTGCCCCCGGAGATTCCATGACAAGTACATGGTTAGCGCCGACGACTCCGTGGCAGGACCCCATGGTTTCTTTAAGTCCCGGAGATTATCGTGCCATTGTGGATTTTCCTCAATTTGATGTTTTACAAACCGATACCATCACAGATATTAATTTTACGGTTATTGAATAGAATATGTAGATTTATTTTTGTAAAGTGTTAATAAACCTTTTTACACGTGATATTAACTTTTACCGTTTAATCGTTTTAACATCGTTCCCAATGATGTATAAAAATTGTGGAAATGTCCATGACGAAGACGAAAAAAGTATCGGTATCGCTTGTTTTAAATTAAGAGGATTCCCGGTATGTTAGCTTTGGACCTTGTAAAAATTTATGATGTTGAGACACGCTTGATAAATCAGAATGTTAAAGCTAATAATAAAAATGATCCACCGCTTTTCCCGAGAAATCCATCAGATCATTTGTTTAGGATTACTTGTATAGGAATTTCGCTAATATGGTAGTTGAAAAGCCTAAAACCTACTGTGACTATATCAAAGATCTTGACCCGACCAATATTCACAGGATTTATCATGACGAAGTATATGGGTTCCCTCTTGAGTCCGACAATGAGCTATTCGGCAGGTTAGTCCTGGAGATCAATCAGGCGGGCTTATCATGGGAAACCATCTTGAAGAAAGAAGCTAATTTCAGGAAAGCCTATGATTCATTTGATATTGTAAAGGTGGCAAATTATTTACAAAGTGATATCGAACGTTTATTACATAATAAAGGTATCATAAGGAACAAGCTCAAGATCAATGCGGCAGTTTATAATGCTCAAAGGATACTGGAATTGCAGAAAGAACATGGTTCTTTTAAAGCATGGTTAAATATGAATCATCCATTAAGCCTTGATGAATGGGTCAAGCTTTTTAAAAAGACATTCAAATTCACCGGAGGTGAAATTACAAATGAGTTTCTTGTGAGTACGGGTTATCTTGAAGGGGCTCATGACCTTGATTGTCCGATTTATGATAAAATAATTCAGGAAGATCCTATGTGGAATAAAACACAATAAATAATAATAAACTCAATATTTCCTCATAAGGTAATAAATAATACCTCAAACCTCCTAATATTCACCTAATTCCCTAAAAAACTATTGCATATCCGCCTATTGTTTATATATATTTGGTGCTTTTTTGTAGTCCCGGAAGACATAAACAAAAAAGAATTCGAAAACAAGAAAAAGGAGTTAGCGTTGAGCACTTTCTCAGCTAAACCGACAGATATCAAACATGATTGGTATGTAGTGGATGCCGAAGACGTAGTCTTAGGCCGTCTTGCCTCTCAGGTAGCACAGATTCTGCGCGGCAAACATAAACCTATTTTTACTCCGCACATGGATACCGGCGATTTTGTCGTTGTTGTCAATGCGGAAAAAGTTCGCTTAACCGGATCAAAAGCTGAAAATAAAAGCTATTTCCGTCATACGGGTTTTCCCGGTGGACAGCGAACAACCTCCTATAAAGAGTTGATGGATAAATATCCCGAACGGATTATTCAGAAAGCTGTTAAAGGTATGGTTCCTCATAACCGCCTTGGTCGTCAGATCATGAAAAAACTAAAAGTATATGCGGGCCCGGATCATGAACATGAAGCACAACAACCCAAACCTCTGATCATTAAATAGGAGTAGGTAAAATGGCAAACGCAAAGCATGAAACTATTATCGTCGGTCGCCGTAAATCCTCCGTAGCTAGAGTGATCGCTCGTCCGGGTAGTGGAAAAATTATTATTAATAAACGTGAAATGAACGACTATTTTGGTCGTGAAACTTATTCAATGGTTATTCGCCAACCACTTGAATTGACAAAGATGGACGGGAAATATGATTTCTTTGTTAATGTGCGTGGTGGTGGTCTGACAGGCCAGGCCGGTGCTGTTCGTCTTGGTATTAGTCGTACCTTGATTGCATTGTACCCTAACCTTCGTCCCGAATTGAAAGCAGCCGGATTCCTGACCCGGGATTCACGTAAAGTTGAACGCAAGAAATATGGTCTTCGCGGTGCTCGCCGTGCATTCCAGTTCTCGAAACGTTAATCAAATTATCGGAGTATTGAATATATGGAAAACGTAACCATTGAAAATCTGATCAGTGCAGGTGCCCATTTTGGTCATTTGACCAGCAAATGGAATCCTAAAATGAAAAAATACGTGTTCATGGAAAAGAACGGTATTCATGTCATTGATCTTGAACAAACATTAAAGGCGCTTGAAAAAGCATCTAAATATTTAAGTGATATTGTACGCAACGGTGGGGAAGTCCTCTTCGTTGGTACTAAAAAACAAGCCAAGAACGTTTTGGAAGATGAAGCTATCCGCTGCGGTGCTCATTATATTACCGAACGTTGGTTGGGTGGGGCATTGACCAATTTCCAAACCATTCGTCGTTCTATCCGTCGCCTTGAACAATTACAGCGTGAAAGCGAGAATGAAGAAGCTTGGAAAAACCTGACCAAAAAAGAAGTTCTGGGCCTTATGCGCGAACGTGAAAAACTTGAATTGCTACATCGTGGAATTCAGAATATGCGCCGTTTACCCGATGTGATCTTTGTGGTTGATACCATTGAAGAAAAGATCGCGGTTCATGAAGCTCATAAGCTTGATATCCCTGTTGTTGGTATTCTTGATACCAATGGTGATCCGGATGCAGTTGATATTCCTATCCCTGCAAACGATGACTCTATTCGTGCTATCCACTTGATCACAAAAACACTTGCGGATACAATCATGGAAGCAAAACGTGGCAGTAAAAAACAACAAAAAGATATTCCTGCTACAAAAGAAGTTAAAGAAGAAAAAAAGCAGTAAAGAAGTAACGAGGAAAATAAATGCAAATCACTGCAGCAATTGTAAAAGAATTACGTGATAAAACAGGCGCCGGAATGATGGACTGTAAAAAAGCCCTCACAGAAACTAACGGCGACATAAATAAAGCAATTGATACACTTCGTGCAAAAGGTATAGCCAAGGCAGAAAAAAAAGCCGGTCGTACAGCAAAAGAAGGTATTATCTATTCTTATATTCATCCAACAGGTCATAATCTTGGAGTTCTGGTTGAGATTAACTGTGAAACTGATTTTGTTGCCGCCACTGACGCTTTTGTAGCTTTTGCTAAAGATATCGCTATGCAGATCGCTGCTATGGCTCCTATCGCTGTGAAACGCGAAGAGATTCCTGCAAAAGTTGTTGAGCGTGAAAAAGCAGTTTACAAAGAACAAGTTCTCAATGAAGGCAAGCCCGAACATATTGTAGATCGCATTATTACCGGTAAGTTGGATAAATTCTTTAAAGAAAACGTTCTTCTGGAGCAAGAGTTCTTTAAAGATACCGATAAAACTGTAGAAACTTACTTAAAGGAAACTGTCGGCACGTTAGGAGAAAACATCGCCATAGCACGTTTCGCCCGCTTTAAAGTCGGTGAAGCTGTTGCAAGCGATGATTCTGAAGAATGAAAAGCAACGTGCTGGATGTGCTTACTCAATGAGTTATCATAGAATCCTGCTAAAATTAAGTGGTGAAGTACTTGGCGGCGTCAAAGGACACGGAATAGATCCTGACGCCGCTTCTTATTTTTCCCAAGAACTTAAACAGATTCATGATAAAAATGTCCAGATCGCAATTGTAATTGGCGGTGGTAATATTTTTCGTGGTGCTAAAAATATAACATCCATTGACCGTGTAACAGGTGATCACATGGGTATGCTTGCAACTGTGATCAATGCCTTTGCTCTTCGTGATACCTTTGAAAAAGCCGGAATGAAATCAGTTGTAATGGTACCGCATAATATTACGGGACTTACAGAAAGTTTTGACAGGCTGCGTGCTCTCGAACTTCTTTCTAAAGGATATATTGTTGTATTTGCCGGTGGAACCGGTAATCCATATTTTACAACTGATTCTGCAGCTGCACTTAGAGCATCTGAGATCGATGCCGATATTCTGTTAAAAGGGACAAAGGTTGATGGTGTTTATACCGCTGACCCTGTTTTGGATCATAACGCTACTCGTTATGATATGGTATCCTACGATGAAGCTATTGATAAAAAATTACGCATTATGGATATGAGTGCTATGGCACTTTGTCGTGATAATGCTATGCCTATTAAAGTCTTTGATTTTACCAAAGCCGGAGAATTACTCCGCGTGGTATCCGGCGAATCAGCCGGAACCCTGATTACCGAATAAAATAAGGAGTTTGGCCATGATGAATGAAGTATATTCATACTGTGAAGAACATATGGGGAAATCCCTCACTCACCTTGATCATGAATTTAACAGTTTACGTACCGGGCGTGCTACACCGTCACTTCTTGAGGGAATAAAAGTTGATTATTATGGATCACAAACACCCCTAAGTCAATGTGCAACTATCAGCGTTCCGGAAGCTCGCCTTTTAGTTATTCAACCATGGGATAAGTCATTATTATCTCCAGCAGAAAAAGCTATTCAAGCAGCGAATCTTGGTCTGAATCCTATCAA
>CAYPTO010000100.1:0-5269 GCA_964413625.1 uncultured bacterium | reverse complement strand
CGCGATTGCATAGTTCGCAATGAACACAGCTGTCTTTGTCCGTTTTCAAGTGCAAGCTGGGAATGTGAAGCAGATGCCCTAAATTTTTGCCGCTGATCATAAAGGGTGCGATCCAGCAGAGATGCCGGCAAAATGAGCGGTTGCCGATAATAAAGGCCATACCGACAATAATAAGCAGTACGGCATAATAGACAATAAATTTCCAGGGTTCGTCAATAGATATTTTGATGGGCATTTCGAAAAAGAAATTCAAAAAGACCGGTTGTTTTGCCATGAGGAACATGACAATTAGTCCCAGTATCCAGGGGATCCAAAAAAGAAATTTGATCCATCCCTTTGAAGGATCTGTTGGCTTTCTCCGAATTGAGGAACAAACATCTTGTAAGCCCGACATGGGACATACCCAACCGCAAAATGCACGGCCCAGTGTAAAGGATAATAAAAATAAACCAAGATAAATGATCGTTGCACCTGCCAAAACGGCTTCAGCGGCTGCCTGAAATGGTAGAAAAGGCGAAAAAAGAAAAATTGTTAGGGGAAATAAGAGAAAAGAGATCAGCAATAATGTTTTACGTATTTTTTGACGCATATTAACCCCTTTTAAAGAATACGGAACGAGCTTCATTAAATGAAGTTGTTCCCTCTCAGTTTATGGCAGTCTATTTTTCCATAGCTGTTACTACACAATGTTTTTATTGATCAAATTAACGATAATTTTGATGATCGTATCTTTTTCTTCAGGTTTACTCTGAGCAATCAATACGGTAAGTGCTACCAATGTAGTGTCCGGCAACCTTTTACTTCCGTCTTTGCGATATAAAATTTTATTCTGATTCAAAAAGTAAACGAATAAAGTTGCTGCAATGCGTTTATTACCATCTACAAAAGAATGGTTTTTTGTAGTGAAAGTTTCTTGAAATCATACTGATCCAAAATATCTAACGCATACGCATAATCGGTAACCACTTCAATGATACCTCTGGCTTGTTGCTGTGTAATCTCGTCCAAAGCCAAAACGTTTTCGAGTAATTTAACAGAATTTTGGAGTTCCCGGTATTTCTGCGCTTGGGCTTTGAGCCGTTTTTCATTAATGGTATAGCCCTTAACCAAATGGTTTTTCAATACATTTGTTGCCCAGATTCTAAATTGAGTGGCAGTTCGGGATTTTACACGATATCCAACTGAAATAATCATATCAAGATTAAAATAAGCAACCGGTTTATCAGAATTTGGAATATGCAAAAATTGCATATTGCTTTTTTTATCAAGTTCGCCTTCCTTTGAAATATTATTGATATGCCGAGAAATAACGGACTGATCTCTTTGAAATAATTCTGCCAAATGAAATTGGTTCAGCCACACCGTTTCTTTCTCTAATCGTACGTCAATATTGGGCAGATGACCTTTTTGTTTATATATGATGATTGAATTATTTTTTTTATCCATTAAAATTTATCCTAAATAGAAGTTTTGTGCCAGTTTACAATTTACACGATATCCAACGGAAATGATCATATCTAAATTATAGTGGTCAATTTCCCTTTTAACCTGTCTTTCACCTTCAATTTGAACGTGTAAGAAATCCTTACAAGTTGACTTTGCACTTAATTCAGCATTAATTCATAATTCATAGTTCATCATTTCTTCTCAAATTTCTTTCTTCTGTTCTCTCTATGAATCGCATTCGCTTCACCGTGATCTTCTTCAACGCGATAACGATCGAAGAAATCCTTATAAAAAGCGGGAAATCTGTCTTCCAGTAAGGCTTTTCTTGCTTCACGGGTAAGTTGGATAAAGAAATGAATGTTGTGAATGCTGTTCAATCTCATTCCCAATATCTCATTTTGACGATATAAATGATGCATATAAGCGCGTGTATGGTTCTTGCATGCATAACAATCGCATGTCGGATCTAAAGGCGTAAAGTCATTTTTGTATTGTTGGTTTTTGATATTGATTTTTCCGTCCCAGGTATAGACCGAGCCGTTCCGGGCATTGCGTGTGGGGAGGACACAGTCCATCATATCCACACCGCGAGCGATAGAATGAATAATATCCTCGGGTTTACCAACACCCATCAAATAGCGGGGTTTGTCTTTTGGAAGTGCATCACAGACCGACTGGGTCAAGTCGTACATCATTTGCTTAGGTTCACCAACCGCCAAACCGCCGATGGCATAGCCGTCAAAGCCTTCATCGGTCAGGAATTTTACACTTTCAAGTCTCAGGTCTTCATAGACAGATCCCTGCACAATGGCAAACAATGCCTGAGTATGATCCCACATGGGGTCTTTTGAACGTAAATAATCTTTAGATTTCTTTTCCCAGCGATGGGTGACGGCGAGGGAATTTTTTGCGTATTCGTAATCGCAGGGATAGGGGGTACATTCATCAAAGACCATCACGATATCGGAACCGAGGGTCCGCTGGATTTCCATGCTGACCTCCGGGGAGAACTGATGCAGTGAACCGTCAATATGTGAACGGAATGTGGTAATATCGCCTTCGATCTTGCGCAAATGGGCAAGCGAAAAGACCTGGAAACCGCCTGAATCGGTCAAAATGGGTTTGTCCCAATTCATGAATTGATGCAAACCGCCCGCGCCTTTCATGACCTCCATGCCGGGTCTTAAATAAAGGTGGTAAGTGTTACCAAGAATAATCTGAGCCTTGGCTGTTTTTAGCTCATCATTAGAAAGTGCTTTGACCGTTGCGTGAGTTCCGACCGGCATAAAAATAGGTGTTTCGATCTGGCCATGATCCGTTTGAATAAGTCCGGCACGCGCCGATAGCGTATTTGATTCTTTTTGTAATGTAAATTTCATGTCATAATATAGATAAACCAAGCTCAAGGTAAAAGTAAAGAGTAACTTGAAGTGTTGATCTGTATGCAGACACATTAAAATATCAACCATAAACATTCTGTTCAACCGCTCTGCGGTTGTAATATTATTGAGGAATACGTATCAATTATTGTTCGGCCCTTCCAGGGTCTATAAGAATAAATGATCATTGTCGAAATATCCTGATGACCTTCTTTCCTTTTTATACTCTCCGTGCCGCTCCTACCTGGCTTCTTATTCTAATGATATTTCTTTTCTACAAAGCTTTCGCTCCCATGGAGCTCCCTAATTCGCCTCTTCGCCTTTACACCCTACACCTTTCGCCCAAAGCATCGGGAGCTCATTTATTGGGCGATAAAAATATTAAAATGACAGCAAAAGAGACGCAGCATGCTGCGTCTCTACAGTTTCCTTTGGGGGAAGAGGCGCAAAAAGCTCCGCTTTTTGCATAATTCTTACCCTTTACACCTCTATACCTCTTACCCCAAACCCCTAAATATTCTTCTTTGTGGTACTTTGTGTGTTTCGTGCCTTTGTGAGAGGTGTTTTAAGCTTCATGTGCAATATGGGATCCATGTCTTTCTTGCAATAGCCAAAAAAAGGAGATAAATTAGGAACATCGTTCCGGGGTGCTTGTAAAACCCTTACAATCAAAGGATATGCATATTGAAGAAGATCGCAGGAATCGTTATTTTATTCTCGTTCACTCTGGCCTTGGCCGCAACGGGTAGCATCAACATCGCCTATCCCACCCCTCAAACTCTTTCAGTCAACCTTGATCCGGGTGAATTTCATACTTATACATGGTATGAAGAAGGGAAGGAGTTTACGCGCTTTAGCTTTGATAGATCCAATAATATCAATTCGAACGGAACATTAAGCTACGAAATACTTCAGTTCCCCATCGCGATAGCCGATCAAATGCCCTCTGTAAATGTGCAAGTGTTGAAAACAGAAGATTTTGAACATCAAGTGGATGACAATACTCTTTATCATTTGAGTGATATCCGTCAATTTCGAGATCAGCGTTTTGTATATCTCACTATTAATCCTTTTTTGAAAAATGCTAGGGTTGCCACGGAATTAGTCATCAGTATAGATCTTCATGATACTCCCGGTAAAGGGATTGCCGATAAGATAAATCGAATATTTTTAAATCAAAGCTATGCGGACGGACTTTCCGGCAGGAAGAGTATATCCCTTAATTCCATAAAAAAAGCACAAGCTTTTATGGGGGACTGGCTTGATGTCCGGATCAGCGAAGAAGGGATATATTCTCTTAATAGAGCTGACCTTCAGGCCGCCGGACTTTCTGCAAGTATCGAAGACAATAACATATATTTATATGCCGGACCCGGTTTTGGTGGTTCCTTAAGAAACCAATTTCCCGATTCGGTCGATTTCCATTTAAAACAGGTCCCGATGCTATTCCTAGATGCCGCCAATGATGAAGATGATCAATGGGTGTTCTATGCAACACCGAATTCCGCCTGGGAAAGAAAGACGGATATTTCAAGTATTCGCGATATGAAATTTATTCGCAACAGCTATGAAGATGATCAGCATTTTCGACTTTTTGTGGGTTCAAGCAGTGAAACGCCATTGAGAATGGTTCAGGAAACACCGGTCTTTAGCGGTAGCGAGGAAGAACAGCCTTATGCCTTTCAACGATTACATCGCGAAGATGAGCTGATCAATCCCGGTAAGGGCGGGGAATTATGGTTGGGAGAACGTCTTTCAGCAAGTAATCAATTCTCCTTTTATTTGAACAATCTTTATGTCAATAATGATATTCCCGGAGCAATACGAGTTGGATATGGAATGACAACGGCGGGACTTCATGAATTTAAAACCTATGTGGCCGATTCGCTTGTTTCGGATATTACGGCATCACTTTCAAAAAGTTCAGATGATTACGATTATGAAAGTTCAGTTAGCAGGAGTAAAGATCTCATTCTTCCAAATTCAGTTCTGAGTGAGAACTTGAATATAAATGTCGCCTATAGCGGTGAATTTCCGACAAGCGAAGGTTTCCTTGATTATATTGATATCATTTATCCCGTTATTCCTCAAGCAATTGACGGACAATTGACATTATGGTCTTTAAAAAGTTCTGTCGATAAAAAAATACATGTGACAGATCTATCAGGCTCATTATCCTATGTGTTTTCCATTGAAGATCCTTTCCGAACCAGCTATTTTCCGGCGAGTGGTTCAAGTACAGATATTTTAGTTCCTGCATCTGAGACAAGTTCATCGTTTTATGTCGCGAATGAAGGACACTTTAAATCGCCCGCAAGTCTATCGATCTTACCTGATTATGAAGCTCTATGCACGGCGGATCATGCTTCACAAGTAGATTTTATTATTATTACTCCCGATGCTTTTCTTTCAGAAGCAAATCGACTTGCCGCTTTTAAGGAAAC
>CAYPTO010000099.1:0-5323 GCA_964413625.1 uncultured bacterium | reverse complement strand
CGAAAAGTTTGAAAGTCACAGAAAATAATGCTGACAAGAAGAAAAAAGCCGGTAAAAAAGCTACGGCAGATACCTGGAAACTGGATCTGAATTCCGAGAAACCTGAGATAACAATAAAACCGTAAAACGCGAGACGACGTGAATCATTCGTATTCTTACACCTTACATCTTCGATTTGCATCTTAGGTTTTACGATATGGAAATCAAATGAAAAAACTAGTCATTCTACTTATGCTGACTATTACACTTATCTGTGCCAGACCATTAGATATTTTCGAACCTTATATGGGCGTTATTTGGGAAGGACATTATAAGGAGTCTGAAGATTCTGCGCTGACACATTTTATCTATTGGGAATATTCGTTGGATTCCTCACGAGTGTTTCAAATCAAGACGGTTCCCGAGCTGGATTTCAAGATGGTGACCACCTATTACATGGATGATCGATGGGACGAGCTGGCTTCTTTAACGCTGCTGGATCAGAATACCTATGCTGTGGGATACGCGCACAAAGAAGCGACGTATATTGAGACTTACTCAAAAAATTATCATATACAAGGCTTTCATGAGACCATCTCACATTTTGAACTTTTGGAAGGAAATCTTATTGATCGTTTCTATCGTAAAACAGAGGAAAATTGGTATTTGGGGCATACAATATTTTACAAAGCCCTGCTTATCTCGGAAGCCTTTGAAAAAATGAAAGGTTTTGAGATCAAATAATCTGTGATCTCAGAAGAGTGATCGGCCTGTCCTCCGGAAGCCCACTGCGCTACCGTACTACCCATAGCTCTTAGGCAAAGGATGGAACTTCGGCTATGTAGATTGTCATTGGCGAAGGTTTGTAACTCGTGAATCGTATATAGAGGGATAAATTATCCATCTTTCCTTCTTCGGAGCTACCCCGGACAAGTTACCTTGTCTGATTTGTGAAATTACATAATGATGAAATACTAAAAAATGCAGTAGTACAAGATATAGTATCCACTAAAATTGTAATGACTTATTTTTCTACCGAAATGATAAATAAGACGTGATTTTACATTGATCATTTTACAGTAATTAATAAATACTTGACAATAATAAAAATAATTTATATATTTCAACTATATAACTAATACAATATATGTGAATAATATAATGATTTAAGTTAACTCAATAATTTAATTAGGAGACTTAATTATGAAGGCATTAAAAATAATTCAAATTATTTGCTATTTTTTGCTTATTTCGTTTACCTCATATATTTCAGCTCAAACTGAAGTATCGGGAATGATTCCCTTCAGTACCACATGGAGAGCCGATTTAAGTCCATATTCAGTTGTTGGTGATGTTCAGGTTCCTGCCGGTGTGATTTTGACAATAGAACCGGGAGTTGAGATCCAATATGCAGGTGCCTACGAAATTTTGGTTCAGGGTAGCATTATAGCCAATGGAACAGAGATCGACACAATAAAATTTACCAGTTCAACTCCGGGTGTATCCTCCGGTGCACGACAATTGCGTTTTGAAGGTACGGATTTGAGTAATTCTCAACTGAGTTACATTAGTATGGAATATGCATCCAGAGCAATACAGGTAGGCGAAGAGACAGAACATAATCAGGGCGGTAAAAACACAGACACACTTACCGTTTCGCATGTCAAAGTGCATACTGCAGATTTGATCACCGATGGATATCAGACCGGAGCTGTTCTTTTGTTGGATGATGCGGATATCAGTTTTTCCACAATTTTGGGTACTTATCCCCTGAGTGAGGTAATTATTATACGAAATGCTGAGATAGATAGCTGTACGATCAATTCAGATTCATACAATTACGGGATATGGGTAGAAAACGCCAACGTCATGAACACGCAATTCACCATTGGTTGTTGCGAGGCGAATTTTCACATCATTGGTTCACATATAACAGCCTCCAGTTTTTCCGATTACAATGATTATTACTATGTTGAGATCAAAGAGAGCCAATTGATCAATACCCCGATTAATTTAAGTTCTGCCCGGAGTGTATATATTTACAAGAGCACGATCGAATATATTGGAGATTATGGCATTAGATGTAACAATTTATCTATGGATTCTACAAGTATTACAGGTGATGGCACTGGTATTGCTCTTTGCCTGAATGGAAGCGACAGTATTTCAGCATCAAGCATTACAGACAATGCAATAGGAATTCAAATTATGGATCAAGCTGATCTTATAATAGAAAACAGTACGATCTCCAATAATGCAACATATAACATTGAAAATCTCTCAGCAGAAGAGCTTATTGCCACCGATAACTGGTGGGGTACAATAGATGTTGCGGAAATCAAGACGAAGATATGGGATAATTATGATGACATCAATTATGGTGAAGTTGTATTCAGTCCATTATTGATGACTGAAGAAGGACCTTCCAATTATGTGCCGGAAGTGAATGTTTTTGCGGATCCATTATTGGGGCGAGTACCCTCAACGGTTACATTTACGGCTTCAGCGACTGATTCCGATGGAACAATTGAACTGTATGAATGGGACTTCGATGGAGACGGTATTTATGATTGGAACTCAACGGTAAATGGAAATACAGAACATACCTATGGAACAAGTGGCGAATATGTAGCCACATGCCGTATTACCGATAATCTTGGGTTATCTAACAAAACTGCCATAGATATTAAAGTTTTAGCATTCGGCGAATTGGCAGAAGTATCGGGAATGATTCCCTTCAGTACCACATGGAGAGCCGATTTAAGTCCATATTCAGTTGTTGGTGATGTTCAGGTTCCTGCCGGTGTGATTTTGACAATAGAACCGGGAGTTGAGATCCAATATGCAGGTGCCTACGAAATTTTGGTTCAGGGTAGCATTATAGCCAATGGAACAGAGATCGACACAATAAAATTTACCAGTTCAACTCCGGGTGTATCCTCCGGTGCACGACAATTGCGTTTTGAAGGTACGGATTTGAGTAATTCTCAACTGAGTTACATTAGTATGGAATATGCATCCAGAGCAATACAGGTAGGCGAAGAGACAGAACATAATCAGGGCGGTAAAAACACAGACACACTTACCGTTTCGCATGTCAAAGTGCATACTGCAGATTTGATCACCGATGGATATCAGACCGGAGCTGTTCTTTTGTTGGATGATGCGGATATCAGTTTTTCCACAATTTTGGGTACTTATCCCCTGAGTGAGGTAATTATTATACGAAATGCTGAGATAGATAGCTGTACGATCAATTCAGATTCATACAATTACGGGATATGGGTAGAAAACGCCAACGTCATGAACACGCAATTCACCATTGGTTGTTGCGAGGCGAATTTTCACATCATTGGTTCACATATAACAGCCTCCAGTTTTTCCGATTACAATGATTATTACTATGTTGAGATCAAAGAGAGCCAATTGATCAATACCCCGATTAATTTAAGTTCTGCCCGGAGTGTATATATTTACAAGAGCACGATCGAATATATTGGAGATTATGGCATTAGATGTAACAATTTATCTATGGATTCTACAAGTATTACAGGTGATGGCACTGGTATTGCTCTTTGCCTGAATGGAAGCGACAGTATTTCAGCATCAAGCATTACAGACAATGCAATAGGAATTCAAATTATGGATCAAGCTGATCTTATAATAGAAAACAGTACGATCTCCAATAATGCAACATATAACATTGAAAATCTCTCAGCAGAAGAGCTTATTGCCACCGATAACTGGTGGGGTACAATAGATGTTGCGGAAATCAAGACGAAGATATGGGATAATTATGATGACATCAATTATGGTGAAGTTGTATTCAGTCCATTATTGATGACTGAAGAAGGACCTTCCAATTATGTGCCGGAAGTGAATGTTTTTGCGGATCCATTATTGGGGCGAGTACCCTCAACGGTTACATTTACGGCTTCAGCGACTGATTCCGATGGAACAATTGAACTGTATGAATGGGACTTCGATGGAGACGGTATTTATGATTGGAACTCAACGGTAAATGGAAATACTACTTTTGAGTATGTGGAAAGCTGTAGAAATACTATTGAACTAAGCGTGTTGGATAATCAAGGTTTGGCAAATATATTAACTTATAATATAAATATTATTGATTTCCATACGGGTGCTGAGGTAATGGGTGCAACAGTTGCTGTTGAATGGGATTGGGGTAATTATCAAACGGTATTAATTCCCTATGGAGCACTTACATTCCTTGATAATGGTGATGAAATACATATAATTGATGATGATGGAATTATTAGTGAAACTTGTCCTATCGAAGAAGGTGATTACGGCGAAATTTCGGTCGGAAATAATGAGTATTCTGACACATATGATTCCATTTATGTATTTCGTTGCATGGAAGCAATAAATAATTGCGAATATAATGGCACTGTACAAAAAGGTTATACTCCAGGCGACACGATGATCTTTAGAATATATGATACAAGTGAAGACAGCTATTATGATATTTTTCCGGAAACAATTGAGAATGGCTCAATTGAATTCGGAGATACAGCAATAACACTGATCACATCTTTTAATTCAATGAGTATTGAAAGTATATTTGCAAAGGATATACATTATGCATCCGGAACTATGGGGATTACTAAGGTAAGCGGAGAAGAAGATGATTTTAGATTTAACATTTATAAAAACGGCACACTGTTAAAAAGAAATTATTCTCAAAAATATTACTTTGATTCTGATATTCAGGAAAACAGTACCTATTCATATGAAATATTCATTGTTGATGCAGAAGGTGAAGAAATTTTATCACGAACCAATACGGTTGAAACAGAATATTTTACCGAT
This sequence comes from uncultured bacterium, assembly GCA_964413625.1. Classification (GTDB taxonomy): domain Bacteria; phylum Fidelibacterota; class Fidelibacteria; order Fidelibacterales; family Fidelibacteraceae; genus M50B103. The sequence continues at coordinate 508 of CAYPTO010000099.1, read as the reverse complement.
ATATTTAATATTACCGATAAAATTGACTCGTACGATCTGTTTCAAAACTACCCTAATCCGTTTAACCCTGTTACAACGATCAGTTTCCAAATACCTGAAGCATCATATGTCACATTATCAGTTTATAATTTGAATGGTAGGTTAATTGAAACACTAATTAAAGAATATAAAAAAACAGGATATTACACGGTAAAATGGGATGCCGCTCATCTGGTCTCCGGTATTTATATTTATAAAATTACTGCGGGTGAATTTAATGATGTAAAGAAATGTTTAATTATAAAATAATGATAGCAAAAAAGCGAAAAAATATAAAATCGTAACTTGTAAAATAAAACGGCTATTCTGATTATTATCCTATCAAATCTGTTGATTGATAGGGATGTAGAACGAAGTGGAGAAATCTATTCATGAATAAGTGTTCTGTACCATGAATAGATCTTTCGACTACTTCGTCCGTCAGCTGACGGACGAATTCGCTCAAGATGATATGCTTAATTGTCAATTA
>CAYPTO010000098.1:0-5429 GCA_964413625.1 uncultured bacterium | reverse complement strand
GAATCACATTTGATCTCTCGTCATTATGATGGCTTTATGAAAAAAGGCAAACTCAAGGGGCGGCGACGCTTCTAAATTAATTGAAATAATTGAAAAGAAAAGAAAGATGATCTATTACAAATCAGCTGAAAATATTAAGCTTATGAAAGCTGCCGGAAAAATTGTACATGATACGCTTTGTATGCTGGAATCATGGATTGTGCCCGGTGCTAACAGTCTTAAACTTGATAAACTAGCTGAAGAGTACATTCGCTCTCACGATGCAATACCCTCTTTTAAGGGCTATAGCGGTTTTCCTGCGACACTTTGTATCTCACGTAACGAAGAAGTTGTTCACGGGATCCCGAATAAGAAAACAAATCTCCGTGACGGAGATATTGTCAGTATTGATTGTGGAGCTTTACTTAAAGGTTATCATGGTGATCATGCCCGCACTTACGCAGTAGGTAATGTGTCACCCGAAAAACAACGGCTCATGGATGTGACCAAGCATAGTCTTGCTCTCGGAATTGAACAAGCTGTTATAGGTAATCATCTTTCAGATATTGGCCATGCTGTTCAAACCTACGTCGAATCACAGGGATACTCTGTGGTGCGTGAACTTGTAGGACATGGTGTTGGCCAGCGGCTGCATGAAGATCCTCAAGTCCCGAATTATGGTAAAGCTGGGCGGGGGATAGTATTAAAAGCAGGACTCGTGATCGCCATTGAACCAATGGTAAATATGGGCAAAGCTGGAGTACGGACACTGTCTGACGGTTGGACGATCGTCACACGGGACCGTAAACCTTCGGCCCATTTTGAGCATACGATTGCAATCACGGATGAGGGTCCTATAATATTAACAAGTGGCAAGTAATATGGCGAAGCAAAAATCGATTAAAGTGGATGGAACAATCCTGGAAACACTTCCGAATGCCTCGTTCCGTGTAGAGCTCGAGAACGGCCATGAGGTACTGGCACACATTTCCGGCAAGATGCGGATGCATTACATCAAAATTCTTTCCGGGGACAAAGTGTCTCTTGAGTTATCGCCCTATGATCTGTCACGCGGGCGCATAGTATATCGATACAAATAGTGCCGGCATTGAAGACAAGAAGAACGGATAAAAAAAGGATAAAATCGTGAAAGTAAGAGCATCAGTAAAAAAGATGTGTGATAAATGCAAGATAATTCGCCGTAAGGGCGTTGTCCGGGTTATTTGTCCTAACAGTAAACATAAACAACGACAAGGTTGATCAGGAGGTAAACATTGGCTCGAATAGCAGGTGTAGATTTACCCAAAGATAAGAAAGTCAAAATTGCTTTGACCTATATTTTTGGCATTGGCCGAGCGGTCGCTATGAACATTCTGGTAGATGCAAAAGTTGATCCGGAGATCCGTGTAAAAGATCTTAATGACGATCAAATAGCAGCAATCAGAAAAGTCATTGGTGATGATCACAAAGTTGAAGGTGCCTTGCGTACCGAAACAACCATGAATATTAAGCGATTAATGGATATCGGTTGCTATCGCGGTCTGCGGCATCGTCGCGGATTGCCAACTCGTGGTCAAAATACCAAGAATAATGCACGTACTCGTAAAGGCAAGAAAAAAGCCGCTGTGAAGAAGAAACGTAAAACTTAAGAGCTAACCCCTTAGGAGGTTGAATTGGCTAAGAAACAACAAGTCAGACGTAAGAAAAGAAAGGTGAAAGTAGATCCTGATGGGATCGCCTTCATCAAGGCAACTTACAATAATACAGTGATCACCCTAACAGATCAATATGGAAATACCATTGCCTGGGCGACCGCAGGCCGCGTTGGATTTAAAGGGTCCCGTAAAAGTACTCCTTATGCCGCAGGTCAGGCAGCTGAAGTTGCCGCGCGTGAAGCTATGGACGCTGGTTTAGCTCGTATTGAAGTCAGAGTTAAAGGTCCCGGGGGCGGTCGTGAGATGGCTATACGTGCCCTATCACTGGCAGGATTGCAAGTAACGGCAATCAAAGATGTGACACCCATCCCACATAACGGGTGTAGACCACCCAAACGTCGTAGAGTTTAGGAGAATATATAATGGCAAGATTTAATGGCCCTAGAGGTAAAGTCTGTCGTCGTCTGGATTACCCGTGTTTTGAATCTCCGAAATTTTCGCGGATAACAAAAAACTATCCGCCCGGAGAACACGGACCTACGTCACGCAGACGTTTATCTGATTACGGTATTCAAATGCGTGAAAAACAACGTATTAAATACACCTATGGTGTTTTAGAAAAACAATTCGCAAATTATTTTAAAAAAGCTGATACAAAAGAAGGCATTACCGGACATATTTTATTACAGATGTTGGAAAGCCGTCTTGATAATGTCGTTTATCGTATGGGTTTCGCACCCACTCGTCGTGCGGCTCGTCAGTTAGTAACACACGGACATTTTCTTGTAAATAACCGCAAGGTCAATATACCTTCTTTCTCTGTTAAAGAAGGATCTGAGATCCGCGTTAGAGACAAAAGCAAACGTATTCCGCTCATCCTTGATTCAGTTAAACGTATCAAAGGTGATCATACATTGCCATGGATGTCTATTGATAAAGCCAAATTGGTCGGTGAATTCTTGAAAGTTCCGGAACGCAATGAACTTCCTGAAGATTTCAATGAACAACTGGTTGTTGAGTTGTATTCTAAATAACATTAAAAGAAAAGGAATTGAAATAATGCCTAACTTTCAAATTCCAGATAAAATCAAAGTTGATCGGGATACCTATTCCGATAGCTACGGAAAGTTTACGATTGAACCGCTTGAACGCGGATTTGGTACCACTGTAGGGAATGCTCTCCGTCGTATCATGCTTTCATCTATACCTGGTTGTGCTATTACAGCTGTACGTTTTGAAGGCGTACTTCATGAATTCTCAACCATTGAAGGTGTATTGGAAGATGTCTCGACAATCATTCTTAACCTAAAACAGGTTAAATTAGACCTCGTTGAGGCTAAACCGGTTAAGGTAAATCTGAAATTACAGGGTCCTAAAGAGATCAAAGCAAAAGATCTGAACGGTGACAATCCGGATGTCAAGATCATGAACCCGAATTTTCATATTATGAATATTCAGGAAGAAAAAGAGATCAATTTGACAGTATGGTTTGGACGCGGCCGTGGTTATTTACCGGCTGAAAAAAATCGTACACCCGATGCACCTGTCGATACAATTCCCATTGATTCGATCTTTTCACCGATCTTGAAAGTCAATTTCGATGTAGTGAAACTTCAATCTGGTATAAAAGAAGACCTCGAAAAATTAACGATCGAGATCTTTACGGATAATTCAATGACACCGGATAATGCACTTTCTTACTCTTCTGATATGATGATCACTCATTTGGATCCTTTTTCAGAACTCAAAACAAAGAATATCATTGAACCGGAAGAACAGATCGACGAAGAGATCCTTCGTATTCGTAAACAGTTAATGCGCAGCATTGATGAGCTCGAACTATCGGTTCGTTCTTATAATTGCTTGCAGGCAGCTGATATTCGTACCATTTCTGATCTTGTCGTAAAAGAAGAACAAGAAATGCTTCGTTATAAGAATTTCGGACGTAAGTCTTTGAATGAACTCGTAGCAAAACTTGATAATCTTGGTTTACGCTTCGGAATGGAAATTTCGCCCTACATGAAAGAAATGAATAAATAAGGAAAGCAGATAAATGAGACATCAAAAACGAGGCAAAAAACTCGGCCGTACTGCCAGCCATCGCAAAGCTATGCTTCAGAACATGGCTGCATCTGTTTTGCTTCATAAGCAAATAAAAACTACGGAAGCTAAAGCAAAAGAAGCTCGCAAATTGGTTGAACGCCTGATTACCTACGGGAAAAAAGGTACAACTCATGCACGTCGTCTTGCATTTGCAATTCTCCGCGATAAAAAAGCGACTACCATCCTATTTGATGAGATCGCTCCAGTCTATGAGAATCGTCAAGGTGGATATACCCGCCTGATCAAAATGGGATATCGTCCCAATGATACTTCCAAGGTAGTTTTGCTTCAGTTGGTTGATTTCTTCAGTGAAGAACCGAAGAAAGACAAGAAAAAAACCACTGATAAGAAAGCAAGTAAACCTGCTGCAACTAGAAAAACTGAAGTAAAAGAAGAAACTCCGGTTAATGAAACCGTTGAAACTGTCGAAACTGAAGCGGTTGCTGAAGAAGTTGTAGAAGAAGCTATAAAAGAAAAAGCAGAAGACACAGAAGTAGCTGATAAAGCAACAGATGAAAAAAAGTGATTTCTTAAGGAAATACAATATACATCTATCCTCTTTGCCCAGGCAGAGAGGATTTTTGTTTTAGGTCTGAAAATACAGACATTTAGAATGCGCCTATTTACTTGAACTATGCTTAAAATATTTCTATATTAAAAAGATAATCAAAATAACAATGAATACCGATATGATCTCAAAAAATAATAAAGATAATATATTTAAAAGATTGGGACGATTCTTCTTTGTTCGTGATGACGGTAAAACGACGGGTTTTCGTCGTTCGATGAAAAAAATCCTATGGCTATTATATCTGACAATTAAAGATTTTAACAGTAATATGTGTTTTGTACATTCCGGTAGTCTTGCTTATGTTAGTATTTTGTCACTTATTCCTATGACTGTGCTGGTCCTTAGTATTGCCGGTTTATATGGTCTGGGCGAAACTGTTATTAAGTTTACGGAAGAGAATATATTCCCATATTTCGTTCCGGAATTCCATGAGCAACTCAGCACTTGGCTACAATCAAATATTTCACAGGATGCGTTTAGAAATATAAGCACTACCTCCATCGTTAATCTTATTGCCATTGCAGGATTAATGATGGCGGGAACAGCTATACTGGTCATTTCTGAGCGGGTTTTCAATGAGATATGGCGTGTTAAAAAGGGTGGGAGCTATTTTAGAAAATTAACAGGCTTTTGGATCTTTTTTACGATTACACCACTCTTGATCGTAGGAAATACATATGTAAAGAATTTTCTGATACCCGATGGTGGATATATGGATATGATGATCCAGCAAAATACACTTATAGGTTTTGTTTATAATAGGTTTCTACCTTTTCTGATCACCTTGTTCGTAATGGTAATGCTTAATGTTTTGCTACCAAGAGCCAAGGTATTATTCAAGAGCGCACTTGTTGCCGGTATTTTTTCCGCACTGCTATGGGAATTTTCAAAGAATTATTTCTATTTGTATGTTTTACAAATGACGCGAGTTACAAGTTTTTATGGCTCTTTAGCAATTATTCCGGTTTTTATGATCTGGATGTATTTAACCTGGATGATCATTCTGCTTGGTGCTGAGCTTGCATATACCTTTCAGAACAGACGATTGATGACAAACCTATACCGTGGGTACGAAAATACCGCGACGTATTACACGCACTCCTACCTCGGCGTATCAATTT
>CAYPTO010000097.1:0-5453 GCA_964413625.1 uncultured bacterium | reverse complement strand
CATTAGGTCGTCAACTAAACTGAATTGAACACCTTCAGAACCGAAAATACTTAAAGTATCCAGTGGTCCCATCGCTTCAAGTGAACCTTGAGCGCTGATGCCTTCAGTACTTGGTACAAGTTCTAAGTTTGTTACATTGACACTTGCAAAAGCTCCCGTATAGGCATTTACGGTAGCTCCAAAGCGAAGCTCACCAAATACACCGGGCAGTTCGATAAAGCTTCCGTATCCTGCAGATGCTTTTGCATAAGCGCTGATATTAACCCCGAGATTCTCGTTCATTTGGAATGGATCATCAATCGTTGCACCATCTAGGATAATACCGAAAAATTCACCGGGGATGCGTGAACGTTCTTGGACAAAGAGACCGGCATTAGCAAATATTGATCCTCTCAGGAGTGACATCTTTAAATTGACTACAGTCGGCATGTTTATATCAAGGGGAAGTTCCAGACCATTGGGTCCCAGCATTGCGACCATGCTGTCTTCTCTATTGGGAGTCAATAATTCACCGGTACTTAAGTATTCGTCCATGAATACAAAAGGGCGGGTTGAGGTTTTAAGATCTATATCTAGGGTGTTAATTGGTATGATAGAAAAAGAATTGCCGAATTCACTGCGAACACCAAGGTTAGCCGGATTTTGAAGGGCATATTCAGCGGAACGATATTTACGTCCATGAATGATATCTGCTTGATCCAAAGTTATAAGACGCATGCGGCTTTTAGATGCTTTTTCCATCTTGGTTACATACTTCTTTTGACTCTTGGATTTGGGATCCGGAACTTCAATGTAAGGAACGATCTCTTTCTTTTCACGTTCCTTTTTCACTTTTTCTTTCTTTTCTTTTTTCTTTTTATCATCTCCAGCCGGTGTGCCGATCACAATATTTTGTGTTGGGACTTGCTGGGGAGTAATTTGCGGAACGCTAACAGGTGCAGGAATAGTTTCTGCCGGAAGAGGTGTGTTTACGGGTAAACTTACAGGATTCTTAGTACTTTGATCAACACTTTCATTCACAATAGCTTTATCCGGAACCGGAATATCTGAATTTTCCTGTTCGATCAACTCCTTTGGAGCGGGCTCAATTAGCTTGATCGGTTCGGGAACCGGCAGTTTTTCTGTATTCACCGGAGCCTTTTTTGTAGAATCAACAGGGGGCTGAAGTGTTTTAATAAGGTCATTGAAAAAACTTTCGGGTTGAGCTGTTTCACCTTCTTTGTTTTCCTGGGCGATAACAAAGAACGGTACCAGAAGAATGATAATGAGTATACTTAATATGCGTTTCATTGTCCACCTCCTGACGTATCCGAGCCAAGTGAATCAAGGTCAAGTTCTGAGAAATCAAGTGTCCCTTCCGCTCGAATGAACAAGCTCAGAGATACCGAATCGGTTGTCAGGAAGGTCGTTGGTACGCCATCTGTTCTACCGGTAAGAGCGACATTCATCGATAACCATGTGGAATCTTCACCATGGGCAATAAAATCATAGTCTTCTTTCGTTAATACCAGTTGCTGTGTTGTTGTATCTATAGCAGGAATCGTTAGATCTGCAATGGTTCTGACACAATCGGTATAAGCCGCATTATCAAAGTAATTGGTATCTCTGGCCGCCAGAACAAGGAAATCAACTCCAAATTGGAATGAATTATTTACTGCAGCTTCAATTGAGCCGGTAAAATCATCCAGGAATGCCGGGAGTTCATCCAATTGAAGAGCCGTATAGGGCATAGCAAATGAGAGTGGTGAATTAATTTCAAATTGGAAAGGTACGGCAAACATACCTTCAACACCTATATTTTGAGTCAGTGGCATATTGCCGGTACCATCCAAACTGATATTTCCATTAAAGATCAGTGAGTCCGGTTTAAAATTGATTAGATCCGCAGCACCCGCAAAGATAATGTGATTATTACCACCAACTCCGGTTATTTGCTGGTTAACTGAAAGTGCCATTGAATCAGCTCCGGCATTTTTTACACCGATCAGGTTCATATCGAGGGTCATGGGAATGGTAATGCTTGAATTAATATCAAGACTTAAATCAATGGTAGATAACTCAATTCCGCTGAATTCCTCGGGGAACATATCGCCGAGACCAATGTCCATCGTCATATCGTCAAATGTATATTCCATATCAGAAAAAGTTGCATCAACGGATTCAATTCCAATAGGATCTCCCGGATTTTTACCATAGAAACTAAATTCGACCAAAAATTCATCAGAAGCATCCAGCTGACCGTATTGACCGGGAATATTAATATGTGTTCTATATTCAAAATCGGATGTAATATCTATTGAACTATTATATAGATTAAAGGTGGTACTGGACGTTGTGCCTGAAGGTATGATCAATGAATCTGTAGTAAAATGCTGAATTCCCGGATCATCGGAGATATCCAGAGACATTAAATTCAAAAGCATTTTGCCGGTGATCGAACTTGTGTTGGTTATTTCAATTTTGACATGACAGGTATCAAGATAGACCTTTTCAACCGAAAGATTGGGATCATCCAGATCGTCACCAAAACTGATCACGGAGGTATCATTTAATATTTGTGGATCAAGATCACCTTCAACAAATTCTCCAACTAATCCGGATATGGATCCGCTGGCAGAGAAAGAAGAGGTTTTCATGTCATCTGATACGGTCAGGACAGTATCATGGCCACTACCACAAATAACACCTTCTGTAATGATCATGATCGTAGAGGGAAATTCCACGCCTGCAAGAGAGGCGCTCTTTGTAGAATTTGCTCCAGGAGCAATATGTGTATCCCACAATATCCTTAAAGTATCACCTACCCCGTCTTGAATTACTTCAGCTGTAAGGGAATCATATAGCGTGATAGAAATTGGAACACCAAGTTGGCATTGCAAGTTATTATTAAGGGTTACTTCAAGTGTCCCCTCTGAAAACTGTTGACGAACCATGGGAAAATTAGTATAAGATGTGTCCGGATCGATTGCAACCGAATCAATGGGAACCGGAGTTCCATCGGGTAGAGCGCTCAGATCAATAATATCCTGCATTTCGATCGGTTCGGATAAATTAAAATTTCGCGTAGTAAAATCAATAAATCCCATTGATTGTGAAATTGAACTCGATACTGCATCCACTTCCATCCCCATGTCCATATCAAAGTCCGTTGAGAAGGTATCTCTCATAACGAACCAATCTGCTCTTCCTGAAGGATCATCGGGATAAGCTTCGCGATAATCATTCAGGGGAAGTTCGTCTCCAATATATGATAGGAGTGTATCAAAATTTACGGTCATACTCGTTACAAAGAACTCATAGGGGCCTATTTCCACTTTAGGTGGTACAATGGGGCCAATTTCAGGGATTCTAAATTCAAAACAGCCTGAAAGACCTATAAGGACAAGTAGAAGGAGCACAATACTATTTCTTCTTTTTGTCATAGTCGGGTCCTCTATTTTAACAGTTATTTTAACTATCTATTTTAAAATATTTTATTCGTGATATAATTGCAAGGATATTATAATAATTTATTTATGGTTGTTATCATATTTTCCGTTGCATTCTTTCCGGCACGTATCAGTTGAGGAGAACGATCAAAATCATACCACATCAATCCTTTTGTCTCAGGTCTAATAACGATATCGGCGGATTCCAATGAAAGATCTATTGAACGATTTACTGTCATTGAATTGGCAATTTGATCCACATCAAGGGCGTTGATGATATTTTTTGGCTTATCATGTAGAGAAATATCAACAGCAATCACAATATCCGCTCCCATTTCTTTCAATGCTTTTACGGGGACAACATCGTGTGCAATTCCATCCACATACAGGTCACCATCAATTTCTACAGGCTCCATCCACATAGGCAAACTCATACTGGCTTGAACAGCTTTTAAGAGATTCCCATCCTTGAAACAAACTCCTTTTGCTTGAGATATGTTTCCTGCCACAAGCCCCAACGGAATTTTCAGGTCATCAAATTGAATATCTTTGAATAATGTTTTTAGAAAACTTTCAGTTTGTTCAGCCTTAAGAAATCCCATTCTTCTGTGAAGGTAATAATTGGCAAATGAACCTTTCAAATATTTGAATCTGGATTCTGTCCGGGCATTTTTTGCAATCTTTTCAAGCTGAAGAGCTTTGTATTCGGGGCTTTCTTGAGATTCAAAAAATGCCTTACTAATGGTATTGGCATCCTGGTAATAGGCATACATAGCCGAAACAATAGCCCCGATAGACGTACCTGCGATCATGTCAATTGGAATGGCGTATTTTTCCAATATGTATAAAACTCCCAGATGAGCAACACCTCGTGCACCGCCGCCGCCTAATGCCAATCCTACTTTCTTTTTTATTGCCACAATTATTCCTTTACGATTGTGACTCTCATATAAATGGGTTCCAAAGGATTATCATTAGCATCCCGTTGAACATTTGCGATCTTAGCAATAATCGATTTACCTTCAATGATTTCACCGAAAACGGTGTATTGTCCGTCCAGGAAAGTAGGGGAGCCGTCACAAATAAAGAATTGTGAACCGGCCGAGTTGGGATCCGGTGTCCTTGCCATGGAAACAATGCCTGTTACATGCGAAACATCATTGAACTCAGCATTAATGGTATATCCCGGACCGCCCATGCCGTCTGTTGCGCGTTTACCGTCGCGAGAATTGATATCACCGCCCTGGATCATAAAACCCGGGATCACACGATGGAATTTTACACCATCATAATAGCCGCTATTTGCCAATCTTTTAAAGTTGGCACAATGATTGGGAGCTTTTTCAGACAGAAAACGCATTTTCATTACACCAAAACGAGTTTCAATCTTAGCGTATTCATTTTTTTCAACCGCTTCGACCGGTGTGGCAGCCAGGTTGGCAAGAATATCATTGATTTCCGTGGTATCAAGTGTTGCAGTCAAACTTTCCAGCTCTTTTTCGCCGTCAAGAATGACTCTATCATCACGATATTTTCCATTTGGATAGGTTTTAATATAATCAGTAACTGCAAAAACGCTTTCTTTTGCACGTTCAAAGGTTAAATCTTCAAGTTTTTCTTTTATTTGCTCCACGTATTTGCCCTCCGGGTATTTCGCGAGATAACGGAAGCATGATGCTTCGTCGTTCGCGCGTTTATAATATATTTTTTCTAATTTAATTTCTGCACGTAGTGCATAATTAGCCGCATCTGTTGTTTTAATATATCTATCGATCTTGCGGGGGTTATCTGTTCTCATGACCTGACGATAATCTTTCCAATCCTTAAAAGAACAGGATGTCATGAGGAATAAGCCGATGAGGATTAAAATGGTTGTTTTTTTCAATTGAAACTCCTCCAATATTTATTGATGCAAATGTAGTAATTATATGGAAATATTACAAAATAATCTTCGGGCCCGCCAGATACTGTTTTGCAAAGGAAAAAGGAAGGTCTATTCCGGCTTTTTTAAATATCTTTGAATAG
>CAYPTO010000096.1:0-5456 GCA_964413625.1 uncultured bacterium | reverse complement strand
CAACTTTGAATTGGTAGCCGATTCTACTGCAGGTAGTTGGGGATACAATTATGACAATTTTGGAGGCCCAAGAACAGATGGGAATACAGTCGTGTTTACTTATACCGATTATGCAACATATACGCCCGATCTAAAAGTATTCAGTCTTGGGGCAGATGGGTTATATGGTACGGAAGATGATGTTAGCGGAACCCTGAGTGCCTCAGGCACCGGCTATGGAAATTACACAGTTGACGGACGATATATTGTTTGGGTAGAGCGCACATCGACAGATGATGGAAACATTAAAGCTTTTGACATGGGTCCGGATGAATTGTTCGGCACAGCTGATGACGTTGGGGCTTTCGATGTATGTACAGATCCCTCAACACAATCCACAGTAAGAATTGATAATAATATTATTGTATGGGAAGATAAGCGAAATTCATCCGGTGGGTCAGATCACGATATTTATGGTTATGATCTTGAAACATCCACTGAATTTCGTTCAACACCATCACCCGATGTTTTCCTTATGGCAGATTATTCTCAAGGGGAGGCAGTTATTCTTAAAAAGGATTGGGACGATCCAAATAATAATGATATATATTTTATTAATATATATGGGCGCATTCAATTTGATTATTATCGTATAGATATTCTAAGTTTAGGTAACCCACAAGCTATGTCATATCTGACTGAAGATGTTAATTCTGCGCCTTATTCTTTTACGAATATTATTCGCGCGGCAAAGGGACCCTTGGGCGCCGTTTTCATTAAAGATCTTCCATCTGGGAATGATGTGATCATATCTTATAGTGCTGTGACCGGGGATTGGACAAGCGAGTTGTTATCTTTTCCTGCAAAAGATTATATGTGTATGATGCAGAATGATAATGGCCTGGTGATTGGTATTACGAGTATTGGATATCAAGCTTGGACATTCAATGGGGCTACGGGAAGTTTTTCTTCGAAAAATACTAATTTACCACGACCAACGGGTTTTGCAGTCGGTAATAATATTTCTTTCGTGTGGGGTGATGATTCGACTTATCATTGGATAAGAACTTATGATGCCGAAAGGGACCTTTGGAGTGCCCGGTCAGCATATTCAAATGATCCCTGGCATGTGATTGCAACTGACTTTTCCGATAGCTTGGGTTTATTATTATACGGGCAAGGTGATACGGTTTGCACTAGCGTTGGACTAGAAGTTTATGATCTTGAGTTGCATGATTGGGTTCCGCTTGACTATGCAATAAGTTATTTGAGAGAGTTGAATCGTCATTCATATAAAGACAATTTAACAATTAAGGTAAATGATCACTTTGCTGTAGCAGCTCAAGAGTATGACTATTATTACGATTATATTTATACATACAGCACAGGTGATGATGTTTGGAAAGTAAAAACAACACCCCATGCTTTGGATCTTGATGACCCGCTCCTTGGGGAAAATTTTATTGTTCAAGGCTGCAGATATGGAGACACATGGCAAGGATATATTTTTAATGATCTAACCGGTGAGTGGTTACCTGATTACATTGATGCGCGTTTGGGTATAGATGATCTGCTAATCTTCAAAGATCTGATGGTCGCCTGGAAAGAAAATCAACCATGGCATGCAACTGTCTGGGCTTACTCTTCACAAGCTGATGGTATTCAAACATTAAGCCTTCAATATCCCGGAGATTATTTTACTGTAAAAGCCGGAGCAAAAGCAGTCTATGTTTTTGAAAAAGGTGACAACTATACAGTAAATAACCTGCATGTATTTAATGGACTCAAAGGAATTTGGAATGACAAGTTGGAAGTTTATAGCTCGAATAGATTTGAATTGCAAGCTAGCGGACATACCGGAATATTTCTACAGTGGGTAGGACAATTAAATGGAACTGATAAATGGAAAGCATATGGATATTCGGCGCTTAAAGATATGTGGGATATTTTTGAATTCAACTCTAATGATATCAGCGGAATATTTACATCCGATTTTTGTGGTTTGATCCCTTATTGTGATTGGTATAATACGAGCAAAAGATACATGAAAGCATTTAATGGTATTGACGGAGAGTGGTCTAAAGATGTTATTAGTATGTATTATACAAAATTGGCCGGGATCAGACTGGATGACCGCATTATGATGGTGACAGAAGCTGGTTCCAATCTGGACAATTATGCAAAAGCCCATATGTTCTCCCCTATCTTGAATAGATGGAGCACAACGGCTTTTACGGGGAGTTATGAACTAGAAGGATATTACACAACGCCAACATCGGCTTTTGCTTGGGATGGTCATAAGTTTAAGATCATTTTTAGCACTCAAACGGACTGGGAGCCCACTCCCGGAAGACTGGATGAAATTCATGTCACAGATTATGCTATTGCAGCTACCATGTATTATGCCAGTCAAACAACAACACATTATTTTTATCCGCCCCGTACAGAAATTATCAATGAATTTGAATTTACCGAAGGCCCGGATATTAACGTAGAAAGCTCATGGGCTGTTGAGGTCACATGGAAAACAAATAAATATAGCGATACGCGTTTGGTTTGGGGTGTTAACGGTTATTATGAGATTATTGAAAAAGACACGCTGGAACCAACAAAGGATCACCGTGTTCTGATCGAAGGATTGGAAGCCCAACAAACCTATTATTATAGCGCGATATCTGTCATAGAAGATATTGACACCGTCCATTCCGATACCCTCATGTTCAACACAGGTATAGATAATACATCTCCTATACTTGTGAGCGCACCGGAGCCTTATCGTATTCACGATCATGAAGCAAGTGTGTGGTGGGAAACTAATGAGCCATCGACAGCAATTCTTCAATGGGGTTTAACAAGCGTTTATACCGACACCCTCATTTTTGATGAAACAACATCTACAACAAACGCAATTCGAATGTATGGGCTTAGCAAAGACACCACATATCATTACCGGGTCGGTGGTTATGACCGCTATGGCAATGGTCCCTTTTATTCCGGTGATTATACATTCAGAACAGAAAACAATCTCAAAACACCCCAAAATTTAACGGCACTCGATAGCACTATTTGGGGCTGTTCTTATATGAGCTGGGATCCGCCGCGAGTGGATTCGATCTTCACAAGAGAATCTTTTAATTCCGGCATACCGGTTGACTGGAAAATATATAACAGAGGCGACAACCCAAAAGGGAATTCTTGGCAATCAGGATATATCGGCGATAATCCGGTTGCATATTGCACTTACGGAAACGCCCATGAATATCAAGAAGAATGGTTGATCACCAATCCTGTGAAAATAACCACCTATAGCGGCGGTGTGCTTAACTTCTGGCACTATGGGTTGTACAATGAATATGATAATGCGCCCAATCGAGTCATGATGTCGATGACCGGTACAGACCCCGAAGATTTTACAACGATCTGGTCCGGTAGCGATCTGCCGGACGATTGGGAATTAGTCCAAATTGATATCGATTGGTATAATAACCATGGTGAAACCGTGTATTTTGCTTTTGTCTATGCAAGTACGTACGGTGAAACCTGGGTTATAGATGATATCTACATGGATTTTGATGTTGACGGGTTTTATGAAAATTTTAATTATGACAATGATTTCTGGACTCAGTGGCAATCAAAATCACCTAATGGCGCAACACGCTTTTATTTACAAGATCTGGGCGGCAATTTCAGCATCGGCGTTAAAGGTTTTGAAACAGCGCCCGATGATTATCAAGAAATGGATTATTGGATGATCTCGCCCAATATCAAGATCACGGAAAGTCATCACATATTGGGTTTCTGGCAATTGGGTTGGTGGTCCGCCATGGATAACGCCCCCAATGAAGTGCGAGTAATCGATAATATCTATTCTTACGAGGTACTATCCACAGTGGTGAGATCCATCTACCCGGTACCCGAAAGCTGGGTTTGGACTACTGTTGATTTGAGTCAGTATATCGGACAAACACGCCAAATTGCATTCCGTTATCACAGTTATGGCGGATGGCGCTGGGATGGTGTCGAGTGGAGTGATTGGTATGGCGAAGACTGGTATATTGATGATATGTATCTTTTTGAGAATACACCGGATATGGTACCTGATCCCGAAGCACAACCGGGAGATAAGCCATATAAATTAGCTTCGTCACCGGAAGGGAAAAGAGTTCACATGGATGAATTTACCCTTATAAATGCAGCAGAGCCATCATCTGCGATCCTTGCATCCGAAGCACCGAAAGAAAGCCTTGTCCTTCCAAAAGAAAAGCCGGAAACAGCAATCAAACTCAAACCGGTTGAAACACAATTGGCACCCTCTGTGCTGGCAACCCCCTTACCCGTACTTCAAGGTTATGAAGTCTATGGTCGCTTCGAAGGTGATACATATTTTGATTATCTTGGCTATGTAACCTCGCCGTTATTTGTGGATTGGGATAATTATCTCGGTTATGAACGGGAATATTATGTTGAAGCGGTTTATGACAAAGGCAATAGTCAGCCATCGGAAAAGGCTTCCATTAAAGGAGGCATCTCATTGCTATCCAATGAATATGCCTACGATACCGGTGTTTTGTTTTATTCGTACTGGTGGCGTCCCGGAAACAGCTTTGCAAATAATTTTTGGTTTCAGGATTCGGTTCTGAAAGCTGAAAAAATGAAAGTGCATATTGCCGAAGCGGGCACATATAAAATGCGCCTCTCAACTTATGCTGCAGATGGCAGCACCATTCCACAGTTTACCAGCAGTATAATCTCAGCACCCGGTGAAGGATGGTATCTGGTTGATGTCCCTTCCAGCGTTGAAGCAGCGAATGAATTCTTAGTTGAATTCATGCCGCAGGATACACTTATTCGGATGAGTTATGATAGTTACTATACACCCAATGCCAGCTGGTTCCATTATTCAGATGGTTCTTGGGAGGAAGCGGATTATACATTTTTTATTCGTTTGATCGGAAACATTACAGGTCCGGTCGCAATTGCGGATGCTGCCTTACCTCAGGATTTCAAGATGGAGCAAAATTATCCAAATCCTTTCAATCCAACTACCACGATCCGGTTCCAAATACCGGAAGCCGCGGATGCCGCAATAAAGATCTACAATATTCGCGGTGCACTTGTGAAAACCCTACTGAACTCACACAAGGAAGCCGGGTATTATGATCTTGTTTGGGATGGAACGAATACAAGCGGAGATCAGCTTGCATCAGGAGTTTATCTGATCAGAATGGTGGCAGGTGAATTCAGTGAAACAAAGAAAATGGTGTTGGTGAGATAGAAGAAAATTCGGTACACCTATGTGTGCCTTATAATAATTTGTGTTTTCTCCAATAATCTTTAGGGTTATTATGGATATAGTTTGTTGTATTTTCTAAATTATTTTTGTCGCGTATAATTCTATCAAAAAATTTACTCTGCCAATTAAATTCGATATTGTTTTTATTACAATAACCCTTTACAGCACCCTTATATTGATTTAT
>CAYPTO010000095.1:0-5497 GCA_964413625.1 uncultured bacterium | reverse complement strand
ACTTGGTAGTGCGGAATTGCGGCGCTTGGTAGAGGAACAAATACAGCCACGTCTGGAGAGAATTGAGGGTGTTGCTTCTGCAACTGTAAGTGGTGGATTAGAGCGCGAAATTCAAGCAAACATTAATCCCTATGAGCTGGCTGCCAATAATGTTTCAATTCTTGATGTCGCAAATTTGATCGCATATGCCAACCTCCCTATTCCCGGAGGATTGATCGAAGAGGGTGAAAAAGAATTTTCCGTTATTACAAATTCAGAATTTAGAAGCATTGAAGATATTGAGAACACTATTGTGGGGTATTCTGCTTACGGTACTCCTGTTTATCTCAAAAATGTTTCTCAAGTTGTTGACGGCTACAAAGATGTCACAGCAATTGTACGTGATAATCAAGAAAATTCAATAAATATCAGAATTCAAAAACAATCGGATGCAAATACCGTAATAGTATGTAATGCAACAAATGAAGCTCTTGCCGATATTGAAAAAACAGTTGGAAATGGTGTTAAGTTATTTGTTCATTTTGATCAATCTGAATTTATACAGGAGTCTACCAGGAACCTGGCCTCTACCGGAATACTGGCATTTCTGTTAACCGGACTTGTATTGTTTTTCTTTTTGCGAAACTTTAGAAGTTCAATTATTGCAGCTGTCTCTGTTCCGGTTTCAATTATTGTAACTTTTGTTGTCATGAACTTATTGGATGTCACTTTGAACATCATTTCTATGGCAGGTTTGGCTATTGCAATCGGGATGTTGGTAGATAACTCTGTTGTGGTTCTGGAAAACATTTTTCGCAGGAACCATGAACTTGGTGAACCTATTCGTGAAGCTGCCGATAAAGGTGCTTCTGAAGTTGGAACGGCTGTTATGGCTTCAACATTGACAACTTTATCTATTTTTATTCCAATGCTGTTTGTCGGCGGTATTGCCGGAATGATGATAAAGGATCTTGCTTTAACGATTATTGTATCACTTACCGTTTCTTTACTTGTTTCGTTGACTTTGGTACCTTTATTATCATCTAAACTGCTTTCCAAAAAACAGCAAAAACATAAAACCGGCATAATGAAAAAATTTGACAGTGGTATGGGGCGTTTCTTTAACGGACTAAGCAAAGTATACCGCAAAACATTGGCTTGGTCGCTGAGCCACAAAAAAACTCTGGTTTTTTCTGTGTTGGGACTTTTCATTATAGGTATTATTTTGCTTAAACAAGTTGGATTTGAATTTATGCCTAAAACGGACGATAATGAAATCAATTTTAATGTTGAACTTCCTGTTGGTACTGCTCTGCCAATAACCGATACCTATTTTGCACAGATCGAATCTCTTATTGTTGCCTCGGTTCCTGAACTGGAAAATATTAATATTAATTTTGGGAGCCGAACCGGCATAGCATCTATCTTTGGTGGAACAACAAATAGTGGAAGTATTTCACTTTCTTTGCTTGATAAAACGGATCGCAAACGCAGTAAATTTGAAATTCAGGATAAGTTACGTAAAGAAATAAATGCTATCCCCGGTGTAAAGGCTGTCTTTTCAAGTGGTGGGATGAGGGCAATGTCCGGCGGTAGTGATCTTAGCATTGAGATATATGGTTATGATCTTGTTCGGGGTGAAGCAATTGCAAATGAGATAAAATCTAAAATGGACAATATTGAAGGTTTCGTTGATATTGACATGTCTTTTTCAGATCCACAGCCTGAATATACGATTGAGATCGACCGTGAAAAAGCCGGCAAAATGGGCCTTAATGTTGCTCAACTTGCACAGATTATTGAAATATCGGTAAAAGGTAAAATTGCTTCTGTTTACCGTGAAGGCGGAGATGAATATAATATTTATGTCCAACTTGATCGGGAATTCCGCGAATCGGAACAAGACATAAAGAGCATCTTTATTAAAACACCTTCCGGTAATCAGATCCCACTGAGTGCCATTGCAACTATTAAAAAAACAAGTGCACCGGTATCGATCCTTCGTAAAGACCAAAATCGTATTGTAACCATTAATGCAAACGTAAGTGGTCGTGATCTGGGATCGGTTACCGACTTGATCCGGGAAGAAATTAAAACTATTGCCATGCCGGAAGATTTTCGTATTGAGATTAGTGGATCCGCAAAAGATATGAAGGAAACCTTTAGATCCTTCATGCTTGCTATTCTTGTTGCAATTTTGTTAGTTTACATGGTTATGGCATCGCAGTTTGAATCTCTATTAGATCCTTTTATTATTTTATTTACAATACCCCTTGCCCTAATTGGTGTTGCTCTTGCATTATTCCTTACAAACACAACCCTCAATATGACCTCGCTTATTGGAGTAGTGGTGTTGATTGGAATTGTGGTGAACAATGGTATTGTGCTGATCGATTACATTAACCGTCTCATTCGCGAAGGCAAACATCATGTAAGAGATGCCATTTTGACCGGTAGTCAAACTCGACTCCGTCCCATTTTGATGACAGCTCTGACAACTATCCTTTCGATGATTCCGCTGGCCATGGAACTTGGTTCAGGATCCGAATTGTGGGGACCCATGGCACGCGCAATTATCGGCGGTCTATTTGCATCGACCTTTTTGACCCTGTATTTTGTTCCCATCGTGTTTGATATTTTTCAACATAAGAGAATGGAAAGACAACTAGGTGACTCTTACGTTAATGTTGTGAAAAAAGCAGTTAAATTATAATAAAAACTATGTTGTAAAGACAAGGCATTGCCTTGTCTTTACAACATCAAAATATAGGCGGACCTTCGGGTACGCCTTTTTTTATTTGCAAATGCTTTATAGGAGGAACTTATTGACTTCGTCGGGGTCATTTTGATTTTTAAACTTTTTTATACTGTTATTAAACCCTTTCAGGGTCCCAAAGAATACAGAATTTGTGATTATTCCTAATTACAGCAAAAGAATTCCTAAGGGATTCAATAACAGTATAGAAGCAACTGCACCAAAAAGCAGAACCCCGTCGGGGTTCAATAAGCTCAAGCTTTTAACTTCGTTCAGGGTAGCATAGGTGTGTCATCTCGACACATGAAATATCGGGATGGAGAGATCTCAAACTACTCGATCATAATTTAATGTTTGAGATTTCTCTCCTAAGAACTGACAAATCAGTGCTTCGAAAAACGAGCCTCACTTGGCCCGACGGACATAGTCCCGACTATTCGGGACGAAGACTGTACGAAATGACATTTTTCTTTAGTATTTTTTTACTTGTTATTCATATCGTATATTTCACTCATGAATATTTCTTTCAAATCCTTCACCTACGACTCTCCCCTCTACGAGGAAAGTATTACCCTGCGCAATCGCATCTTGATCGAAGCTGTCGGTCGCCATGAAAATTGCCGCGATTTCGATTTCCCTGAAAAGGACATCTATATTTCTGCCTTTGATGGTGATACTTTGATTGGCACGGCAATTATTACTCCTCTCGATGAGGATACTGTCCAAATGCGGCAAATGGCCGTGGATGAAGTCTATCAGGGACAAGGTGTTGGCAGGGCCATTGCCAATGAGTTCGAACGGGTAGTTCTTAAAAATGGATACTCAAAAGTTATCCTTCATGCCCGTGAGGTAGCGGTCGTTTTTTATAAAGCACTCGGTTATGAAACCCATGGTGAATTTTTCTACGAGATCGAGATCGCGCATGTTGAGATGAGGAAAGACCTCACACGAAGACACTAAGAAAACAAAGGCACAAAGTTCCATATATTGAACCACTTTGCGGTCTTTTCATTTTATACTATTACATGATTCACCTCTTACGTCTCACATTTTACGTTTTACATCTTTATTATTTTTTTTCTTGAATCTCTCTCTAAATCATATTATTCTTATAGCAATACACTTGAATGCTGTGTGGCACAACATTAATGAGTGTGTATGTCCTATGCCTAAATCCAAACTGATCATTTTTGTTTTTGTATTTACTGCTATTTTATACGCTGAAAATTCCCGAGAGTATGTTACGTCAAAAACTATGAATCCACCTGTGATCGATGGTATTCTTGATGATACGTGTTGGGCAACTGCTCCTATGACCGGTGATTTTCACATGCACCAACCACATGATGATCGTTCGGCATCTTTTCAAACTGAATTTGCCATCCTTTACGATAATGACAATCTTTATGTGGCAATTCGGGCCCATGATCCCGAACCGGAAAAAATCTATCGCCAAATAGCTAGACGCGATAATGTAAGTTCCGAATTCGTGGCACTTTGCATTGACAGTTACCATGACAAAAACACTTGTTTCTGCTTTTTTGTGAATGCATCCGGTGTGATGGGTGATATATTTATTTCTAAAGACGGCGAGAACAATGACGAAAGTTGGAATGCTATCTGGTGGGGAGAATCGAATATCGACGAAAAAGGGTGGACAGCCGAATACCGTATTCCTCTATCCCAGTTACGATTTGCAGATAAGAAAGAACAGATCTGGGGACTTGATGTCATGCGCGATATTCATCGGATTAACGAAGAAAGTTTCTGGATAGAACACAAACGAAATGATCAGGGTTTTATACATCAGTTTGGCACATTACGAGGACTATATGATATCAAAGCAAGAAAAGTTGCCGATATATATCCTTATGCCGTCAGCTCGCTGAACACTTATGAAGCCGAAGAAGGTAACCCCTATTGGACCGGTTCCGACTTGAAGATTAATGGTGGAATTGACGGAAAGATCGGTTTGACCAATAATTTTACCATGGATTTTACTATTAATCCGGACTTTGGGCAGGTTGAAGCAGATCCTGCAACGGTCAATTTGTCTGCTTTCGAAACCTTTTTCGGTGAACGCCGACTCTTCTTTATTGAAGGCAGTAATATAACGAGCTTTACAACAGATGTGAACGGCGGTAGCGAGCAGCTTTTTCACTCCCGCAGAATCGGAAGATCACCTCATTATTGGCCTGATCTGGATGACAATGAATACGCTAAAGTCCCTCAAGGTACCGATATTATTGCCGCTGCTAAGATCACAGGACGGACGGAAAAAGGATTGAATATCGGCGTTGTGGAAGCGGTCACCCAAAAAGAATATGCCGATGTTTCCCGAAACGGTGTCGAGTCCCGTGAAGCCGTTGAGCCTTTGACTAATTATGCCGTCGCCGCATTGCGACAGGATCTTAAAAACGGCAACGGCCAGATCGGCGGGATCGTAACGGCCGTGAATCGCCATTTGGATGATGTTCATCTTGATTTTCTCCATAAACAAGCCTATACCGGCGGACTTGATTTCCGGCGATATTTTAGCGACCATACATGGCAGATCGATGCCCGTGCGATTGGATCTTATGTCCAGGGATCAAAGGATGCCATTTCCAAAACACAACAATCATCTTCCCATCTTTTTCAACGGCCCGATGCCGATTGGGTAAACTATGACAGTACCCGCACTTCCTTGACCGGGCATGGTGGTTCCTTCAGAGTAGGTAAATTCAGCGGGGCATATCAAGCTGCATTTAAATTTCAATGGAA
>CAYPTO010000094.1:0-5539 GCA_964413625.1 uncultured bacterium | reverse complement strand
CGACACATCTTCGCTTACTTTCTATAAAAATATCCCCGGATTTTATACTCTGCCAAAAAGCAACGTAATAAAACGCGGGACTTTGCTAATTGAGATCCCGCATGAAAATAATAACGCATGGGCTGTGTGGGATTCGCTTTATTCGGTAGCTTTGGAGATAAAACCCGAACCGGACTATGGAAGGGTCATCGCCAAATTTGATGGTATAATTCCTGACGGTCTCCGACTATTGCTTCATAATGTTCAAAATAGTTATGATAATGCAATCAAGGATAAGCTGGTCAGTTTCAATGAAGTGCAACCCGGATCATATGTTTTATCATATTATATCGATGAAAATTTGAATAAACGCCGTGATATTGGGTGTCCCCTTCCTTATGCCAAACCGGAAATACTATATGATCTTGACACTAAAATTGATGTCCGGGCTCGCTGGGATACGGAACTTTCCGAATCCTATAAAATTGTCATTGAAAACAAATAATGAACAAGCTATATTACACAGCAATAAATTAAAGAGGAAATTATGGAACACTATTACAGTGTTATTTTGGCTGGTGGTGTAGGTAAGCGCTTTTGGCCCTTAAGCAAGAGAAAACACCCCAAGCAGTTACTTGATATTGTTGGCAATAAAAGCATGGTCAATTTAACAATCGATCGTTTAAATATTGTCAGCGATCTTGATCATATATTTATCATGACGAACAAAGAACAAGCAAAAATGATCATGGCTCAAAACGATGCCTTGACTGAAGATAATTTTATAATTGAGCCTTCCGGTAAAAACACCGCTCCGGCTATCGGTTTGGCTGCCATGTATTTATTAAAAAAAGACCCCGAAGCGGTTATGGGTTTATTCCCGGCAGATCATTTAATTACTGACCTTGATAAATTTTCCGACACTGTAAAAGTTGCCATAGAGGCTACCAAAACCACTAATTCTTTATTTACTTTTGGTATTAAACCGACCTATCCGGCAACGGGCTATGGCTATATTCAAGTAGATAAAGACGTTGAATACACAGGTAGTGTTGTACCCGAAAATATACAAATATTTAATTCAAAAACATTTGCGGAAAAACCGGATTCCAATACTGCCAAACTTTTTCTAAAATCCGGTGAGTTCTTTTGGAATAGTGGAATGTTCATCTGGAAAGCGCAGGTCATCATAGACAAGATCAATCGCTTTTTACCGGAGATTGGTAGAGTTCTACAAGAGATCGGTGATATCATCGGTACTCCTCAATATGATCGCCAAATTAATAAAAAGTGGAAGACGATCACGCCCATTTCCATTGATTACGGTGTCCTTGAACAATCATCCCGGATTAATGTCGTTATTGCTGACTTTGATTGGAATGATGTGGGGAGCTGGGATACGGTTTACAAGATCGAAGATAAGGACAAGAACAAGAATGTTATTCATTCTAAAGGAATGATGTTGCACTCCAGCGGGAATTATATTTACAGTAAAAATCTTAAAATATTCGGCTTAGGTGTAAAAAATCTTGTTATTGTTGAAAATGAGGGTGCATTGCTAATCCTTCCCCGTTCAGAAGCGGAAAATATCAAAGAGATCGTAGATTCATTACCTTTTATAGGTGAAGAGGAACTCCTTTAAATGATGAAGCCCAAAAAACTTCAGGAATTGCTGGCATCATTTTTACAAGAAAATGAACTGGATATTGTTTACGGAACCGGCGCTTTTTCCGGTGGACATTGCGTTATAAACGAAAATCGTGTTGTTGTCGTGAACAAACGAATACCGATTGAAGAACAGCTTCGTGTTATTGTTTCTGTAATATTAGAGCTTGAATTGGATTATTCAAGTCTTAAAAATGAAGCTAAAGATTATATTGAACGCTATATCAAACTCTAAAGTTGGTCCGATGTTTTATCAAACGATCGGGATAATTACTAAAAAATCCATCTACACCGTCTGCGGTCAATAATTTTGCTATTTGGGGATCATCAACTGTCCACACATATACTTTTAAGCCATGTTCATGAACTATGCGAACCCATTTCTCCTTAAAATGCCGAACATTCAAATGAACTGCGATCGGATCAAACAAACGAACACGTCTTTTTAATTTTTTCGGCCGTCTATTATACAAAATCCCAATTGGGACCTCCGGGCAGATCTCATGAAAGCGACGAAGTTCGTGATTGTAAAACGATGAAACAAAAAAATTCTCAGCTTTCCAGCACCCTGTACGAATACTGCTTCTAATCACCAAAGCTGTTGCTACTGCGGATTTTTTACTTTTTAGTTCTACATTTATGTTTATTTGGGCATCTAAAAAATCCAATGTCTCTTTTAGAGTAGGAATATGTTCGCCTTTACCTGCATCCAGTTTTCGAAGTCCGGCCAATTTTCTTTTTTTAATCTTACCGCGAACTCCGGTGATCCGCTTAAGGCGCTTATCGTGAAAAACGAGCACTTCCCCGGTTTTACAAATTTGGACATCAAGTTCTATGGCATCCGCTTGCATGTCCAATGCAGAACGAAAGGCAAGCAAGGTATTCTCCGGCTCATAACCCGATGCACCGCGGTGTGCTATAATTGGAATATTATGCATAACCTTCCGGATTCTTCTTTTGCCAGTTCCAAGCATCTCGTACCATATCTTGTAAACTTAATTGTGTTTTCCACTTTAAATATTTTTCGGCTTTTGACACATTGGCATATGAAATTGCCACATCTCCCGCACGTCGGCCTACCACTCGGTATGGAATGGAAATTTTATTTACTTCCTCAAATGTTCTGATCACTTCCAAAACACTATTACCTCTACCCGTGCCTAAATTGTAAATCGCCGGGGTACCTTTCTCTTGGGGCCCTTGCAAAGCCTTAACGTGCCCTTCTGCAAGATCCATAACATGTATATAGTCCCGTACACCGGTGCCGTCGATTGTGGGATAATCATTACCCAATACCTGCAATTGTTTTAAGCGACCGACAGCAACTTGTGAGATATAGGGCATAAGATTATTGGGAATATCATTGGGATCTTCACCGATCAATCCGCTTTGATGCGCACCTACGGGATTAAAATATCGCAAAAGAGTCACAGACCAGTTTTGGTCTGCAGTTTTTATATCACTTAAGATCTTTTCAATGAATAATTTCGTTCTGCCATAGGGGTTGGTTGCAGAGGTTGGCATATCTTCAGTAAATGGCACCTTGTCGCTTAATCCATAAACCGTAGCCGATGAACTAAAAACGATATTTTTAACTCCGGCATCAGCCATTACTTCACAGAGGATTAAAGTTCCATAAACATTATTATTGTAGTATTCCATGGGTTTTTCTACAGATTCACCCACTGCCTTTAATCCGGCAAAATGTATAACAGCATCTATAGAATGGGTTTTAAATATCTTTTGCATTGCTTCACGATCACAAATATTAGCTTCATATAAGACAAGAGATTTGCCGGTGATCTGTTTTACCCTTTCCAAAGATTCGGGTTTGCTATTACAGAAATTGTCTACAACTATAACCTCATAATTTTCTTCCAATAATCGAAGGCAGGTATGGGATCCAATATACCCGGCACCACCGGTAACAAGAATATGTTTCATGGAACATCCTTTTTATTATAGTGTAAAATATTGGTTTAAATAATAGAATACAACCGATTTTCAAGATCATTCATCCCTAAATAGAATAACAATGAAACATAGATCGCTTCATTAAAAAGGCTTATAATTGTTTTTTATATCTCAATTAGGTATAA
This sequence comes from uncultured bacterium, assembly GCA_964413625.1. Classification (GTDB taxonomy): domain Bacteria; phylum Fidelibacterota; class Fidelibacteria; order Fidelibacterales; family Fidelibacteraceae; genus M50B103. The sequence continues at coordinate 1,796 of CAYPTO010000094.1, read as the reverse complement.
TTAATTTAGGTATTAAAACAACAACAAAAATAAATGATAAAAACAGGAACTCGCCTTACCAGATCTTATTTGTCTTTAATAATGATGTGTCGTGAGATATTATAAGCCATAAATCCTTCAATTTTTCAGAGCTTTTTAACACTATTAAAAAAATAACGTCCAGAAGACTCCTTTAAATTATTGTGATGCCGGTCACACTTGAAAATACGCCGTTTTAAGTCCGATTTTTTAATTGTATTTTTGATATATGAAAACAATTTCACGATGCTATTCCGCCGCTTTACACGGCATTCATGCCTATGAGGTCACCATAGAGACCCGCCTGGATCGTAGTACGCCAAAGTATTTCATAGTCGGTTTGGCAGAAAAAGCCGTTAAAGAAAGTTTTTCGCGTATGCTTTCTGCGATCAAGTCCTGTGGCTACAGAATGCCGGGGTGCAAGATCACTCAAAACCTGGCTCCCGCCAATATTCCCAAAGAAGGAACAGGGTTTGATCTTTCCCTAGCTTTGGGTGTGCTCGCCGGCAGTGAATTGGTTGATGCGGAGCGCCTTCAGGATTATATTTGCATTGGAGAGCTGGCGTTGGATGGCAGTTTGCGCCCGTCAAAAGGTATTTTACCTATTGCACTGGGTATGAAATATTTTCGCCAACAACATCTGATCGTACCCAAGGCTAATGCAAGAGAAGCCGCTATGCCGGGTTATTGCAATGTATGGGGTGTAGAAACCTTGGAAGAAGCCGTCGGCATCATTAATGGTTTCACGAAGATCAAACCGGAAGTTGTCGATATTAAAAGTTTTTTTGGTGGCGATAAAAAACACAATGTGGATTTTTCCGAGGTCAAGGGTCAGGCGCATGTTAAGCGCGCACTCGAAGTTGCCGCAGCGGGCGGGCATAACATTGTTCTAATTGGCCCTCCGGGATCCGGTAAATCCATGTTGGCAAAACGTTTTCCGACCATTCTTCCGGACCTTACGCTTGAAGAAGCAATGGAGACAACAGCGGTCTATTCGGTTTATGAGGACATTTCCGACACCAGCCTCATTACCAGTCGTCCTTTTCGTTCTCCGCATCATACGGTGAGTGATTCCGCACTTGTTGGAGGTGGGCGAATTCCCCGTCCCGGTGAAGTAAGCCTTGCACATAACGGTGTTCTTTTTCTTGATGAATTTCCTGAATTCAAAAAGAATGTTTTGGAAGTCTTGCGTCAACCTCTTGAAGATGGACAGGTAACCATTAGCAGAGCGCTTACATCCCTTACTTATCCGGCATCATTTATGTTGATTGCCGCAATGAATCCTTGTCCCTGCGGCTATGCAAGCGATCCAAATCACGATTGTTCCTGTAGTATAGGACAAATACATAATTATCTGTCCCGTATCTCGGGCCCATTGCTCGACCGTATTGATCTGCATGTGGATGTACCACCCGTGAGCTATGAGGAGATCAGTGACCGAGAAGACAGCGAAAGTTCTTTTCATATAAGACAACGTGTTTCCAAAGCACGAGACATTCAAACCCTGCGTTTTAAAAGATACTCCCGCGTTCACTGTAATGCTCAAATGTCAGCCAGGGATATTAAACGGTTTTGCGAGCTGAATGATGAATGTCGGGATCTTTTAAAGATCGCGATCCTCCGTTTAGGATTAAGTGCCCGCGCCTACACTCGCATTCTCAAGGTTGCACGAACTATTGCGGATTTAGAGGCAAAGGATGTCATCGGTCCGGCTCATATCAGTGAAGCGATCCATTACCGGAATTTGGATCGGGATGAAGGAATGTATTAGGGTTGAG
>CAYPTO010000093.1:0-5618 GCA_964413625.1 uncultured bacterium | reverse complement strand
AGATTTCAGATTTCAGATTTCAGATTTCAGATTTCAGATTTCAGATTTCAGATTTTATTTGCCGGCAGTCCGGTATGTGGCACCAGCCGTTTGCTAAGCAAAGAAAGCCTTATCCCGTCAATCCTGTTATCCTGTCAAAATAGCATCCCGTCAATTAACGTCTCACACTCTTATAAATATCTTCCAATATCCCAATAACAACCTTTTTATCAAAGCGTTTGATTGCATCTTCACGGATCTTCCGGGGATCGTATTTATCGGGATTATCAATCATTTCTTTCATGGCTTCCTGCAAGGCGATGGGATTATCGATGGGAACAAGGATGCCGTTCTCATCATTAATGATATCCGTGGCACCGCCAATATTACCGCCGATGACCGGAACTCCGCAAGATAGCGCCTCGATCAGTGAAACACCAAAGGTCTCCATTTTACTGACCAACATACAAACATCCGCTTTTTGCATGTTTTTTAGTACGATGTCGCGTCCGGTTTCCCGAACGAATTCCACTTGTCGGGTTAAACTGCCTTGCCTGGCAATATCAACAAGTTTTTGATATTCGGGACCGTCACCGACGATTCGTATCTTTGCCAGATGAGTATTTCCGATGGACACAAACGATTCAATGATCTTGTCAATGCGTTTTTCCGGTCTAAGTATGGCAACGATCAGGTAGGTGAAACGGTTAACGAAAGGTTTTTCCTTCAGAGGCTTGAAATAATCCGTATCCACCATATTGGGGACTACATGCGCGGTACAGGTTTCGGGGATCTTAAAATATTGTTCAATGCGATTCATCACGGCAGTTGAGGGCGCAATGAGTGTCTGAATTTTCTTGTAAGTATTTTGAATAAGACCTTGTTGAAAATCTGAAAACCCTTTGTAAATAAGAAATTCTTTTAAGTGTTCAGATACGATAACAGGAATTCCCAGATCGTAGGAAGTAAGAGCTGCTCCCGCCCAAAGTGAAGAGTGAACGTGGAAAAGATCGGGCTGACCTTCGTTTTTCAGGACTTCATCAACTTGCTCTTTCAGTAGCTTTTTATATCTTTCGTAAAATGCTTCGGGTTTTTTGGGGTGCCTGTTAATGACAAGTTGTTGATAAGTCTTGACCTTATTTTCGGTAAAGACGCGGGTTCCAAGATCTTTGCGAGCGCTGAAATATTCTCGCAGTGAAATAATTTCGGTGGCGATCACCACGACTTCATGACCTGCTTCCGCTAATTTTTCTGCATGATCTTTAAAAAAAGTTCCATTAATGAGCTTTGAAGGATAGGGGTACCAAGAGGGGACAATAAAAATTTTCATAGTTTAGATTCGATTATTAATGTTAATGTAGATAGTTTCAATATCATATTTTTTTTCGCAGTAAGATTTTAAGGCTTTAATCCCGAGTGTCTCAGACCAATAATGTCCAAGATTTATATAATTTGTTTTGCTTTCGTAAGCAATGGCAGGAATTTGTTCAAGAATATCTCCGCAGATATAAGTATCTATTCCCCTATTCAGGGCCGCTTCATAGTAAGAACCCGCACTACCCGATACAATGGCGATATTTTCAGGTACCTCAGGTCCAAAATCGCAGTGATCCATACCATAGCTTCGACCCGGTTTTATACCTTCCGGGAGAATAGGTTTTTCATTATCTGTACCTAATTTTGCATGAAAAGCTTCAAGCATCTCTTTTCTGCTTAATTTAGCGGTATTTTTAACTATGAAACCTACTTCAAAGGGTTCAATGATATCAGCTGAGATACAGGCCGCCAATTGGGCATTATTTCCCAATTCGCGATGTGCGTCAAGCGGCAGATGAATGCCGTATAATGAAATATCGGCATCAAGCAGAGCTTTTACTTTTACCTTTTCTCTTCCTGTCACGGAAAAGAAATTTTTCCCGAATACTCCGTGGTGAACGATCAGTGCATCGGCACCACTTTCAATGACTGCTTCAACCGATAAAAGATTATATGAAACCGCAAAAGCGATCTTTTTGATTGTTTCTTTTCCTTCAATTTGCAAACCGTTCAGACAATAATCCTCATAGTCCTCATACCTGAATAATTGACGAAGGCTTTCGCTTAATTCCGTCCGTTTGATCATTTATTCTTCTCCTATTACAAGTGAGATCGCAACAGGTCGGTGATCTGAAATGTACTGTTCGTATTCTGTCCAGCGTCCATCTAAATAAGTATCATATAATACGGTTTTAGTTTCAAAATGTGCAGAAAAAAGTTCATTTGTAATGGCTATATGATCAATATGTGAAGGATATTTGGGATAGGACCAAAATAAATTTGAACCTTGGGCAATGCTAAGGTCAGTAAAAAAATAAGATTGTTGATCATTAAGCATAATGTCAAAGACATTATTTACATCGTCAGTCAGTTCATCGTTCATATCACCCAAGATCACAACTCGTTCATCATTGAGATTTTCATCGATGTATTCATCTAATAATTCTATAGCTTCAATTCGTCTTTCGATATTTTCAATATCTCCGTATGCCTTAAGATGATTATTGATGATTACAACTTTCTTACCATTCCAATTAGCTTCTAAAACAAAAGGTGGACGAGGAAAAGCGCTCCAATATCCCATATATATCTCGTAGGGATCTGTAAAAAGTGTAACATTATTTGAGTTATATAGATAAGCCAATCCCCAGTCACCACCGCCATCGCCTAGAGCGTATTCGTAACCCTCTAAACGGTTAGCCAATTCTTGCAAAGAGGACTCTGACGAGATTTCCTGCATTGCGATAATATCGGGCTGCAGTGCCAGAATGGCATCTTCCATATAGTCGATACTGGTATTTCCATTTGAGGGGAATAGATGAAGATTCCAGGTGATAACATCAAGCGTATCGCCACCCGAGAACAAATGATTAACGCCATCTCCATCATCGGGAAGATCTATAGCACAAGAAAGGGCCAGTAAAAGGATCGATAATAATATAATAATTTTTTTCAATTTATCTCCACTTCGACGATATATTGCTGGCTGACCATAGCAATGTTTCGAATCCTGATCCCGGGTTTCAAGGTGTCCATCATCAAGATCGTATTGATACGCATGGATGGATAATCGACATCAATGAAAGGTATTTGACGTGTGTAGCGTTGTATAAACGAAAGGAATATATCGGCAATTTTTCGATTGGAAAGAATATGAAGTGTCAGAATATCATGCTGAAATTGAACAAAATCCAGTTCTACGTGAAACTCTCCAAGCAAGGGTACTTTCAAGGTTAAGATGATAGTTTCGTCAGGTTTTAACAGGTCAAAATGCAATTCTTTCAGCAAGAGCATGTCAGGGGATATGTCCCCTGAAAAATGGAAATGATCAAGTGTTAATGTGAGTGTTTTCATATAGCTAGTAAATAATGAAAAATTAAGCTCAAAAACAATAAAAAAGAGATAAGAGACGTAAGACGTAAAACGTATATGAATTACCCCGTGCTTTAGCTCGGGGTATAAGGCAATTTTATATATGGGGTTTTAACCCCTTTCGTTTTTTTAACCTTTTGGGTTAAAACCCAATTTGTATGTTGTTAGTGCCACGGCATAAATGCCGTGGTAACTTATGATGAATATGTAAGCTTGTGATGTATGGGGTTGTGAGGCAAGAAGGTGAGGAGGTAAGGAGTACCCGTGCCTCTTTTTTTTAATAAGAACAAGTTTACCGGGGTCAGGTAATAAGGTCTCGATCCTTCAAGCTTTCTTCTTCAACTTTGACTTTTTCCATAGTTCTTTTTCCTTAATATTTTTTTACTTAAATTGTCTATTATCCATTAAAAAAAGGTAGCGTTAATGTAGGAATCATTTTATATTCTATGACATTTGAAAAACAAACAAAAAAGGAGAATCAAATGAGCGTACGTGTAGGTATTAATGGGTTTGGAAGAATTGGACGTCTGGTATTCCGCGAAATGCAGAATCGTGACGGTATTGAGGTCGTTGCCATCAATGATCTTACCGATGCAAAAACCTTGGCTCATCTGTTAAAATACGATTCTGTTCATAAGAAATTTAATGGTGAAGTATCAGCTAAAGAAGATTCTATCGTTGTTAACGGCAAAGAGATCAAGATCTATGCTGAAAAAGATCCGGCAAACCTTCCCTGGAAAGAATTAAATGTAGATATCGTTGTAGAATCAACCGGTGTTTTCCGTAAAAAAGAACAATTAGATAAACATCTTGCTGCAGGCGCTAAAAAAGTCGTATTGACCGTTCCTGCCAAAGATCAAATTGATAACACCATTGTTTTAGGTGTTAATGATAATGAACTTAAAGACAGTGACAAGATCGTTTCTAACGCTTCTTGTACAACTAACTGCCTGGCTCCCGTAGCTAAAGTACTGAATGATGAATTCGGTATTGTTAAAGGTTTGATGACAACGATTCACGCTTATACCAATGATCAGAGAATTCTTGATTTTCCGCATTCTGATTTGCGCCGTGCCCGTTCTGCTGCGGTTTCAATTATTCCTACAACCACCGGTGCTGCAGTTGCAGTTGGCAAGGTTATCCCTGCATTGAATGGCAAACTAAACGGTATGGCAATGCGCGTTCCTACACCGGATGGTTCTATTGTAGATCTTGTTGTTGAACTTGAAAGAGAAGTTAGCAAAGAAGAAGTCAATGCAGTTATGAAAAAAGCTGCCGAAGGTCCTATGAAAGGTATTTTGGAATACACTGAAGACCCGATCGTTTCTATTGACGTCGTCGGAAACAGTCATTCATCGATCTTTGATTCGGGTATGACCATTGTCGATGGTAATATGGTTAAGATCCTGAGCTGGTATGACAACGAATGGGGTTATTCTGTCCGCGTTGTTGACCTCGTTGAAAGAATGGCTAAGTAATTGTCATAAACTTTGCAAAGACTGCTCGGAGAGCAGTCTTTGTTTTATTAAATCGTATGTCAAAAATCAAATTTATATTTGCACTACATAATCATCAGCCTGTTGGTAATTTTGACGATGTCTTTGAACGTGCCTATGAAAAATCATATAAGCCCTTCCTTGAATTGTTGAAGAAAAATCCTGCGATCTCCGTATCGATACATTACAGCGGACCTTTGCTGGAGTGGATCATCAAGCATCGAGCTGAATTTTTGGAAAACATCCATCTCTTGACGGATCGTGGTCAGCTGGAGTTATTATCCGGTGCATATTATGAACCCATGTTAACTCTTCTTGCTGAAGCTGATCGCATGGGACAGATCAAAATGCAGAATTCTCTGCTTCGTGATATATTTGCCTTTTCACCAAAAGGCATGTGGCTACCGGAACGTGTCTGGTCACTTGATGTTCCCTACAGTATTTGTGAAAGTGGACTGAAATACACGGTCATTGATGAACATCATGTCAGTAATGAGCGACCGATCAAAGGGTATTACAATACAGAGTCTGAAGGTCGTACTATTGGTGTATTCTCCATTTCAGAGAAACTTCGTGCCATGATCCCCAATAAATCCCCACAGGATGTGATTGATTATTTGATCTCACAATCATCCGATAACGAACAGGATGTGCTGGTTTTCATGGAAAATGGTGAAAAATTCGGTATCTATCCCGATTCGGAATCTCATATCAAATGGTTACATCACTTTTTTG
>CAYPTO010000092.1:0-5644 GCA_964413625.1 uncultured bacterium | reverse complement strand
GCTTACCTTCTTTATTTCCATTCTTTTTAGTGCTAAATGAACCAGATTTTGGACAGGATTTTTTGTAATTTTTAACTTAATAAAAATAAAATCGCTGTATTATCCTAACATCCAATTATTTATAACGTTTTTAGCCTCATTTTTTACTATTAAGCCACAATTTAATTATCAATTGGCATTTGACAATTATTTGTGTATTGAACAACCATCAACTTTCAACCATTAACTGTCAATTGATTTTCCTTGCCTTAAGTTCTTGATAAACACTATATTGTTAAGGTATTAAAAACATTTGCTTTCGATAATATATTTGCTATATTTCTGAGCTATTTTGGAGATTGGTATGCTTGAACAGTTACGGGATAATTTACAGACGATCTTTAAAAACTTACGGGGCTTGGGCAAGATCACGGAACAGAACGTGTCTGAGGCATTACGTGAGGTTCGCAGAACCCTGCTTGAAGCCGATGTCAACTATACCGTGGCCAAGTCATTTATCGCCCGGGTAAAAGAAAAAGCCCTGGGTGAAAAAGTCCTTACAAGCATTACTCCCGGCCAGTTGGTGGTCAAGATCATCCATGATGAAATGATCAACCTTCTGGGCGAAGCGCACGTTCCTTTACAACTTGATGGTCTTCCTCCCGCTATGATTATGGTGGTAGGCTTGCAAGGGTCCGGTAAAACGACCTTTGTGGCTAAACTGGCGAAGCAATTGAAAGAATCCGGCAAGCGGCCTATGCTTGTGGCTGCGGACATCTACCGTCCTGCCGCGATCGATCAATTGGTGGTTCTCGGTCAGCGTATCGGGGTACCGGTTTACAGGGAAGACAGTAAAAATGCCGTGAAGATATGCAAGCATGCGCTTGCTGAAGCACGACAGAGTGATGTGAACGTATTGATCTTTGATACTGCGGGTCGATTACATATTGATGACACCATGATGGACGAGGTGGGTAATATTCATAAAGAATTGAAGCCCAAGGAAATCCTATTCGTGGCTGATGGTATGATCGGACAGGATGCCGTGAATGCGGCAAAGGCTTTTAACGAACGCTTGGACATCTCAGGTATTGTTCTAACCAAATTGGATGGAGATACAAGGGGTGGGGCAGCATTGTCTATACGAAGCGTGACAGGAAAGCCGATCAAGTATATATCTCTTGGCGAAACTTTAGATGATTTGGAACGTTTTTATCCGGATCGTTTTGCCAATCGCATTCTCGGTAAGGGCGATGTTGTCTCCCTGGTTGAAAAGGCTCAAGAGGCCTTTGATGAAAAAGAAGCCGAAAAATTGGAAATGAAGATCAAGAAGAATGCCTTCAATCTTCAGGACTTTCAAAACCAACTGAAAAGCCTGAAGAAGATGGGGCCACTTTCTTCCTTGGTTGACATGATCCCCGGGGCACAAAAACTTAATAATGCTCAGGTGGATGACAGTCAGTTTGCTCGGACACAGGCTATCCTGAATTCGATGACGAAAAAAGAAAAGGAAAAGCCCACTATCATCAATGCAAGCAGACGGAAACGCATTGCTTTTGGCTCCGGCACTCAAGTGATGGATGTCAATCGACTCTTGAATCAGTTTGATCAGATGAAGAAGATGATGAAACGAGTAAATAAAATGAAACTTCCAAAACAGGCAATGGGAAACATGAAAAACTTGCCTTGGAACTAAAGGAGAATTACAGTGTCAGTACGGATTCGGTTAACAAGAATGGGAAGAAGGAATCGTCCTTTTTACCGTGTAGTAATCGCAGATTCACGCAGCCGTCGCGACGGTCGCTTTATTGAACAAATTGGAACATACGATCCAATTAAACAAGATAAGAATTTCGCAGTAAAAGAAGATCGCATCTTTCATTGGTTGAAAGTTGGCGCACAACCTTCAGATACGGTAAAACGCTTACTGTCTAAAGAAGGGATCATGCTGAAATGGCATCTCGAAACAAGCAATCTTACAGAAGATAAAAAGAAACAAGAATTCCAAAAATGGGAAATGGCTAAAGAAAACAAAGAAAAAGCCAAAGCCGACAAAAAAGCAGCTAAAAAAGAAGCCGCTCCAGCTGAAGAAAAAAAAGTTGAAGCTGTTGAAAAGGTTGAAACTGTAGAAGAGACTCCTGCAGAAGAATCAGCCTCCGCTTCATCCTCCGCCAAGGCTACGGATGACAAGGAAGCTATGGCTGACGTTCCGGAAGAAGCTCCTGCAGAAGAAAACCCCGAAGAAGCAAAAAAATCCACCTCCGCAGAAGCTACGGCGGACGTTCCGGAAGTTGAAAAGGTTGAAGAAGTTGAAGCTATAGAGGAAGCACCTGTAGAAGAAAAACCGGTTGAAACTCCGGCTGAAGAAAAAAAAGTTGAAGCGGGTGAAGTGGTTGAAAAAGTTGAAGAGGTTGAAGATGCTTCTGCAGAGGAAAAAGTAGAAGAAGCTCCGGCAGAAGAAAAAACCGAAGAAGCAGTTGCAGAAGAAGTAAAAATACCGGAAACAAAAGAAGATACACCTAAAGCTGAGTAAAACCGGCAAGGGGAATAGATAATCAACAAGAACCACTAAAGAACTAGAAATTCAAATTGAAAGGGAATACCATGCAAGAATTTGTAGAATCGATTGTGAAACGTTTGGTTGATAATCCGGATGAGGTTAAAGTTACCAAGATTGAAAGCGAAAATAATACGATCTATGAATTGACAGTCGCTCCTGAAGATCTCGGTAAAGTCATTGGCAAACACGGTCGGACCGCTCAAGCTTTGCGAACACTGTTGACAGCAGTTTCAGCAAAGGCCGGACAAACGCGTTCGACACTTGATATTATCGATAGATAGTTCAGAATAGCATGCCTTTTACGATCATTGCTTACATTGGAAAGTCCTATGGTCTGGAGGGTAAGTTTTATCTTTCTGAACCGAAGATAGACGCTCAGGCGTTACGCTCATTGAAATATGTATATGTTGGCAACGGTGTTGAACCGGATGAGGTTCTTAAGATCAACTCGGTGGAAGAGCGGGGTGCGCGATTGTGTATCGGGCTCGAATCGATTGATTCTAAGGAACAAGCTCTCCGATTGACACATAGCGCTGTATTCATTACGGAGAAACAGGCAAAGCTCTTACCGGAACTCAAAGAAGAGTTATCTTATATCGGTTTCCACGTCCTTGAGAATGGGGAAAAACTGGGAACGGTAACAGAATGGCTGTCTCAGCCGGCACAAGACATCATAACATTTACAACAATGAACGGATCAACTGTCATGGTCCCATTTGTGGACGAGTTCATCGAGGAAATCGATGAGGACAAGGGGATTCTTCATGTCCATTTATTGGAAGGAATGCTTGATGATCATTGATGTGCTGACGTGTTTCCCCGAGATGATTAATCCGGTCATTTCCGAGAGCATGGTCAAACGAGCTCAGGAAAAAGGCCTGGTTACTATACGGGTACATGACCTGCGGGAATTTTCCGCAGACAAACACCGCAAAACCGATGATTATCCTTTTGGAGGCGGTGATGGTATGGTCATGACTCCGCAGCCGCTTTATGATGGCATTCGCACCCTCTTGCAACAAGCACCTGACGGTGTCCAAAGCCGTGTTCTCTTTCCCACACCGGATGGCGTGGTATTTAAGCAGGAACAGGCCGAAGAGCTCTCACATGAAGAGCATTTGATCTTTGTATGTGGACATTACAAGGGGATCGATCAACGGATAAGAGATCTGTTGATCACCGACGAAATATCCATTGGGGATTATGTACTTACAGGAGGAGAGATCTCATCCATAGTTATTATGGATGCCATCGTCCGCCTTATTCCCGGTGTACTTAGCGAGATAAATTCTGCGTTAAGTGATTCGTTCTCGGATCCCTTGCTCGATTGTCCCTGGTACACCCGCCCTGAGGTATTCGAAGGCGAGAAAGTACCGGATGTGCTGTTGAGTGGGCATCATGCCAACATTGACGCATGGAGAAAAGAAGAACGAATGAATAAAACAAAAGAACGCAGACCCGATATGTGGAAAGCATACCGGGATAAAGGAGATGACAAGAATGGATAAGACACAGATCGCAGCAATTGGCCACTTGAAAGATGACATTCCGGAATTTAAAGCCGGAGATACGCTGGTTGTAGACGTTAAAGTCCGCGAAGGCGATAAAGAACGTATTCAGCAATTCAAAGGTATTTGTATTGCACGTAAAGGCACAGGAATCAATGCTACATTTATCGTTAGAAAAATTTCTAACGGTGTTGGCGTAGAACGTATTTTCCCGGTACATTCACCAAATGTTGCAAAGATCGAAAGAATCACAATTGGTAAAGTTCGCAGATCAAAAATTTACTACATTCGTGAGCTTAAAGGCAAGAAAGCGACACGCGTTAAAGAATTACGTAAATAGTCGTATTTTTACTTGCAATTAGGAACGAAAAACATTAAAATTTTCGGCTTTTGAAATTGATATTTTTATAATATCTGTGGCTCTGTAGCTCAGTCGGTAGAGCAGGGGACTGAAAATCCCTGTGTCCCTGGTTCGATTCCGGGTGGAGCCACCACCTAAAGTCCTGTAACAACAACAAGTTACAGGGCTTTTTGTTTATGCATCATTTATTTAGTAATGTAGTGAGAAACGGCGTTTTTGGACATTTTTGGACATTCATGGGCGCCATTTGGGCGCCGCGAAATGACGAAAGTCGCTATATTACTAGCATTCCTTGATATGTGGCCGAGTATAGGATTTCTATTTCAATTGATATAAAAAAAGCCCGGATAATCCGAGCCTTTATTTGTCGCTTAATTTGCTGCTAATCTAGTAGCTCAACACCTTCCCTAAGATTTTTATCTAAGAGGTCCGCATAATGGGATTCTGTAACCCGAACGCTACTATGTCCCAATAATTTTGATATAGTGAAGATATCTAACTTCTTCTGGCAAAGGGTACTGCCGAACGTCTTTCTGAGGACGTGGATGTTTGCATTCTTAATATCTGCCGCTATATAGTACTTAGCTATTTTCTTAAACATATACTCATAATTTTGTTCAAAAGGGATGTCTCGGTTTTCTACAAATCGCCTGCGATGTATGATCTTAAAAGCAGTACTGTTTAAAGGAATTGTTCTGGATTTACCCCCTTTACCATGTAAAGTGATGTTCTTTCTATCAAAATCTACATCGTTCCAGCTTAAGCGACCTTTTAAGAGCTCTTCGCGCCTAGCACCAGTGTGCAGATACATCAAAATAAGATCACGGTAGTTCTCGTCTGTACGTCTTCAAAGTTAATTGGACAAATTTCATAGTAAGTTAAGAGATACATTTTAGTTTACCAAGTTTATAATCTGAGCACTGTTTTGACGGCTCAGATTTTGTTTTCTGCGTAATTTAATTGTTTCAATCTTGATCTGTTCACGCCGGCTTAAGACTTCATGATGACGGCCATAAAAGACATCGGCCGGGGTAACGTTATTAATGGATTCATGGTAGCGTTCATTGTTATAATAATCTACAAACTGTTTGAGCTCGGCCTCCAACTCCCAGGGGAAGTAATAGTGATTCAGTTTAACGACATTTTTCATGGTCCGGTGATAGCGTTCTATCTTGCCCTGAATCATGGGATGATAAGGTGTGCCACGAGTATGGGTCATTTGCTTCTGATCTAAGT
>CAYPTO010000091.1:0-5656 GCA_964413625.1 uncultured bacterium | reverse complement strand
CACCATGGTAAAAACCTATAGAGAAATCGTTGGGCAATATAATGCCGGCAATCGCGATCCTTATGCCATTTGGCATTTTCTTGCCGATATGTATAAGCAGGCACCGGATCCCAAACCGCTTTATGTTCTTCTTTTTGGCGATGGACATTATGATTATCAGAATAGAATTTATTCTGCGCCCGTTTATATCCCATATCTTTACGAACCCAATATTATGTGGCCTTGCGATGACATCTTTGTAATGGTCAATTCTCCCGAAGATCTTTCAAATGATATGGCGATCGGACGAATTCCTGCAAATTCCATAGACGATGCGCGATCGGTCGTTGATAAGATCATTGAATATGATAATCGAGAAAATCCCGGAGAATGGCAGCTGAATGCCATGCTGGTCGCTGATGATCCGACGGATCTTGCACAAGGTTCCGGTTTCGTTGGACAAACGGCATTTGTCCGCGATTCCGAGCGTTTATATGATGACCATTTTCCCAAAGTCATGCAGACCAAGAAAGTTTATTTAACCGAATATCCGGAACGCTATATTACCGAGCTTCAAACCATGGGACGGGACGGAGCGCGAGAAGATATTATGGAAGCATTTTTAAACGGGGTTTCGTTTGTAAATTATTACGGACATGGTGATCCTTCCGTATGGACTCAGGAAAAAGTATTCGTAAAAAATGATCTTGTCCGTTTGGATGTCAATCATCATTACCCGCTTATATTGGCGGCAACTTGCAGTTGGGGTAGATCGGATGTACCTGATTTTCAAAGCATGGCGGAAGATATTGTCACCTTAAATGCTAACGGAGCCATCGCTACGCTGGCAACCGTTCGCTCGGTATATCATGGAAGTTCTACCTCTGCCAATGTTAAATTTGTTGAAGATTTCGCAAACGGACTATTTGTGGGGAATCCCAATTATGCCTATACACCTTTAATGGGCGATGCGGTGCTTTACGCAAAAAATGAATCAAATAATATTTATGGTACGACCAAGATTAATAATAATATGAAATTTATGTATTTTGGAGATCCGACACTTATTCCTGCATTTCCCCAAAATGCAGGAATGATCGATTCCGTAAGCAGAGATACGCTTAGGGCTTTGGATAAAGTGAGCTTAAATGGACGTGCTCTCAGTCGGGAAGGGAACGATCCGGGGATGAACGATCTTGAAGGAAAGATCACGATCTATGATAATGATTATCGTGTAAGTCGTGAATATATCTATAATACATCCGGCAGTACCTCATTATTAAGCTATAATTTGGAAGGAAGCCGCTTATTTAACGGGAATATTTCTTTCGATGGGAACTCCTTCAGTACCGAAGCTTTTATCCCAAAAGATATTCAATATCATGGAAAGGATGGAAAGATCCGCATGATATATTGGGGCGCAGATGGGATGTATGACGGTTCGGCCGCCATAGATGATATTCATGTCGGCGGTATCAATCCCGATGCTTCATCTGATGTGCTGGGTCCGGCTATTTCAATCAACTCCCGAGATATCGAATTGCAAAATGGTGCGGTCATTTTCGACACCAGCACAGTCAGGATTATGTTTGTTGATCAGAGCGGTATAAATATTACCGGAACGACCGGACACGTTCTTGAAATGTCCATCGATAATGATCAACAACTGGTTGATCTCAGCGAGCTTTTTGTATATGAACAAAATGATTATACACAGGGAATGGTTGAATTTTCCGTTGATAATTATCTTGATGAAGGTGAACATTTGATCGAGATCTCTGCCTTTGATAATTACAACAATTATTCTCAAATTGAATTGTCTTTAACTGTCTTGCATGAAGGGGACGAGCTGGTGCAAAATCTGGTGAATTTCCCCAATCCCTTTAAAGATCAAACGGATATCACCTTTTCTTCCGCCTTTAACGGGCTTGCTGATGTCCGGATCTATACCATATCGGGTAAACCCGTAGCCGGTTTAAGTGATATTTCAATTCATTCAGGTTTTAATGCCATCCCATTGGTCGCAGAAGATGATTATGGTCATCCCCTTGCTGCCGGTGTGTATTTTTATGTTCTTGAAATCGATACCGGGAATGAGACTATCAAGCAATATAATAAAATGGTGGTCTTACCATGATAGTTCAACCCGATCTGCCGGTCATTCTGGCTTCAGCTTCTCCGCGACGTAAAGAATTACTGGAGAAATTAGGCTTGACTTTTAAGACTGTCCCGGCACATATCGATGAATCTATGTATCCCAATGAAAAACCTCTTGACCATGTTCGTCGTTTGGCCGAAGAAAAGGGGAGGGCAATTGCCGAAAAATACCCGGAACAGATCGTTATTTCGGCGGATACGATCGTTGTTTATCATGGAAAGATCTTGGGAAAACCCGATAATAAAGCAGATGCGTTTAAAATGCTTCGCTTACTGTCAGGAAATACCCACGAAGTAATGACCGCGTTTTCCATTTTGTGCAGCTCAAAAAAAATACTCGTAAGCGAAGATGAATTGACCGAAGTTCGTTTTCGCGACCTATCCGATGATGAAATTCTTGAATATATTGAAGGTGGTTCACCTCTGGATAAAGCTGGTGCCTATGGCATTCAGGATGTTGAGGCTTATTTAGTCGATTCAATTAATGGCTCATATCATAATGTTATTGGATTTCCAGTTACGCATTTTGCGATGGTGTGGAATAACATAATCAATCAATAATAATTAATGCATTATTGTAGAGACAAAACATTGCCTTGTCTCTACAATTTCTATAATTATTGTAGAAAAAATGCCCATAATGAGTCATTTTGTGTTCCGCTTAATCCGATTTAATTTTTAATAAGTCGGCAAGCGGAATAACAAGTCCAAGAACTACGGCTATTCTAAAAGTTGCTCCCCATGCGACAATAGCCGATCCGTGAACGATCACATTGAACAGGAAATTTACAAGTAATCCCGCCGCAAATGCAATAACTCCAACAATAAGGCAGTTCAATACAAAATTCCAAAATTTCATATGGCACCTCCACTTTTTAATTGTCTATCATCAAAAAGCCTTACTTATAAACAAGGATTAAAGAAGCTCAGTTGGTAATTTGTAAAATGTTTTTCAAGATCAGATAATATAAGAAATTCATATCAATACGAGTAAGGCCAATTAATAATGACATTCTGTTCTAAATATTACCATAATTTATAAGTAATTGTAAGAAAAATAAAAGAAATAATTTAAATTTATGATTGGTCTCGCTTATAAAAGAAAAGCCTCTCAATGAGAGGCTTTCTTTTATGTGTGTCAGATATTCATTTACTTCTCTTCGTCGACGACCTCATAATCAGCATCTTCAACGTTGTCAGCTTGTTTCGAATCTGAATTAGGATCAGTACCTGCCGCACCGCCCATATCGGGTCCGCCTGCTTGCTGTTGTGCTTGCTGTTGTGCTTGCTGAGCCTGAGCGTAGATCTTTTCAGAGACCTTCATCATGGCTTGATTGACCACTTCGATCTTTTCGGTGATCTCTTCGGAGTTATCGGAAGTTTTGACTTTTTCCAATTCTTCTAAAGCATCTTCAACCGGTTTTTTATCGGAGTCTTCGAGCTTGTCGCCCATGTCTTCTAAAGCTTTCCGTGTTGAAAAGAGGGTTTGTTCAGCTTGATTGTGAGCTTCCACTTTCTTGCGGAATTTTTCATCCTCTTCAGCATGCTTTTCTGCTTCACTGGTCATGTTCTCAATTTCCTGATCGGTCAAACCGCTGGAAGATTCGATACGGATATTTTGTTCTTTGTTCGTTGCTTTATCTTTAGCTGATACATTCATGATACCGTTGGCATCAATGTCAAAACTGACTTCGATCTGCGGGATACCGCGAGGTGCCGGAGGAATACCATCCAGGATAAAACGGCCTAATGTCTTATTATAAGATGCTTGAGAGCGTTCACCTTGAAGAACATGGATCTCAACCTGAGGCTGATTGTTTGCAGCGGTGGAAAAGATCTCTGATTTCTTGACAGGAATGGTCGTATTCTTTTCGATCAGTTTGGTGAAAACACCACCTAGGGTTTCAATGCCAAGTGAAAGAGGCGTTACATCCAAAAGAAGAACATCTTTTACGTCACCTTGTAATACACCACCCTGAATAGCAGCTCCAACCGAAACAACTTCATCCGGATTGACGGTTTTATTCGGTTCTTTACCGAAAATATCTTTAACGATCTTTTGAACAGCAGGGATACGGGTTGAACCACCCACGAGGATGACTTCATCAATATCTGAGGCCTTTAGACCGGCATCTTTGATCGCGTTTTCACATGGTTTGCGAACGCGCGATACCAGGTCAGCGGTCAGCTGATCAAATTTTGCACGTGTCATGGAGACGTTCAAATGTTTGGGACCGGATGCATCAGCGGTAAGGTAGGGGAGGTTGATCTCGGTCTGCATAGATGTTGAAAGTTCCATTTTAGCTTTTTCAGCTGCTTCTTTTAAGCGCTGTACAGCCATAGGATCTTTGGAAATATCCATGCCTTCTTGTTTCTTGAATTCAGCCAGAAGGAATTCGATAAGTTTCTGATCGAAATCATCACCACCCAGGTGTGTATCACCATTGGTGGATTTCACCTCAAATACACCATCACCAATTTCAAGAACTGAAATATCAAAAGTACCGCCACCCAGATCGAATACGGCAACTTTTTCTTCTTTGCCTTTGTCCAATCCGTAAGCCAGCGCTGCGGCTGTCGGTTCATTGATAATACGCTTTACTTCCAAACCGGCGATTTTACCGGCATCTTTGGTCGCCTGGCGTTGTGAATCGTTAAAGTAAGCCGGGACGGTAATAACCGCGTCCGTCACTTTTTCACCAAGATAATCTTCGGAGATCTGTTTCATCTTTTGTAGGACCATAGCTGAAATTTCAGGGGGAGAATAAGTTTTCTTGTCTATTTTTACCCTGACATCTTTATTCTTGCCTTGTTCAATAACATAAGGTACTTCAGAAATTTCATTGGCTACTTCACCATACATACGGCCCATAAAGCGTTTGATACTATAGATGGTATGTTTAGGGTTTGTAACAGCCTGACGTTTGGCAGCGGCGCCCACAAGGCGTTCTCCGTCCTTTTTGAAACTTACAACAGAAGGTGTTGTGCGATTTCCTTCAGCATTTACTAAAACCTTTGGTTCGTTTCCCTCCATGATCGAGACACAGGAATTCGTCGTTCCTAAGTCAATTCCTATAATTTTACCCATTTCATTCTCCTTTTTTTATCATTACCGGACATGCCGGGTAGCGCTGTCCGCTGTGTTTTCGTTTTATTTCAAATCGAAATTCTTTCCGATATACTATTAGATGCAAATATCATACCAATGACAAATGAATGACAAAATGGCATATATGTATGACCTTAAAGAGTTAAGCTGACAAAATAGGCAGAAACCGGAAGTAATTATTAATACTACTTGTCACTCTTCATGGAAATTTAAAATTCTCTCAACTCTCACGTCTTGTTTCATCAAAATAAAATCCCTATATTTGTCCCAAGCTTTGGTTAATAAGTTAAATTGGAATATAAAAATGATAAAACCTCCCTTTTTAGGTCGTTCAGAAGTATTATCTTTTACCATTGCCGAAATTGTGGAAAATTTAAATACGCATGTGCTTTATAAATCCCGCTGGAAAAT
>CAYPTO010000090.1:0-5704 GCA_964413625.1 uncultured bacterium | reverse complement strand
GCGGCTGCCGTTGAAGATTTTTGCAACTTGGGCGGCAATGTTTTCCTGAGTGGTGCTTATATTGGAACGGACATTCTTGATGACACAAACAAAATTGCCTTTGCTGAACGTGTATTAAAATATCGCTGGCGGACAGATCATGCTTCTCGCGGAGGCGGTGTTTATGCCAATAATACTTTGTTGTTCGGTAATGATATCAATTATTCATTTAATACGGATTTTAATCCAAAGATCTATGGTGCGGAAAATCCGGATGGCATTGAGCCTGCCAAAGACAGCGGTGCTTTGACAGTTATGCGTTATGCCGAAAACAATATATCTGCCGGCGTTGCGTGGAATGGAGAAAATTACAACACGGTCGTGATCGGCTTCCCCTTTGAATGTATTCCTTCCATATCATCGAGAAATGCCTTTATGAAACGTGTCTTAAATTTCTTTGAGAATGATCAGGATATTTATCAAGTCGTAGCGAAAGATGGACGAAAAAAAAGTTCAGTGAATAAATAGAATTTCGGAACATGGAGACATTATAAATCATATCAGAATTCGTATGGGAAAATTAGACAAACATAACATGATCCGTCTTATGACACTTGGTATTTTTGCAATTGGTCTGCTTCTTGCAAAAGATCCGGGTATAAATGCTTTTTACAAAGGCGATTATAAAAAAGCCGGAGATTATTACGAAAATCGTCTCAATAAAGATAAAGAGAATGAAAAGATCATGTATAACAGCGGAACAACTGCACTTGCTCAAAAAGAATACGAGAAAGCAAATTCCCTGTTAATGCAAAGTTTGGCCGGCGATGATCATGTACAGTTAGCCAAAGCACACTACAATCTTGGACAACTGGCCTTACAGCAGCAAAAAACTGACGAGGCACTTGATCATTTTAAAAAAAGTATGATCTACGATCCTGAAGATATGAATAGCAAGATTATGTACGAAAATCTGCGGCGAATGCAAGAACAGCAAAAGCAGCAACAAAATCAGAACAAGGATCAGAATAAAGAACAGGAACAGAAACAGAATCAAGACCAACAGAAGCAGAATAAAAATCAAAAACAGGAACAAGATAAAAAACAAGATCAGCAACAAGATCAGCAACAAGATCAGCAACAAGATCAGGATAAACAGAAACAAGATCAACAACAGCAACAATCTCAATTAAGTGAAGAAGATTTGCAAGCGCAAGAATTGACAAAAGAACAAGCCAAAAATATTCTGAATGCCATGAAAGAAGAAGAAAAAGAATCCATGAAAAAAATGATCCTGAGCAAAGCTAAAAGTAAAAAGATTAAGCGAAGCAAAGAATGGTAAAAGTTCGAAGAAGCATAGTTTTTATATCGATCATTTTTCTGTTCTCGACCATGTTATGGGGACAGAGAGTCACCTGTACGGTTTCTAAAACCAATTTTTCCATTCAAGAACAGGTCCAAATTACGTTTACCTTTGAAAATATAAAGAATTCACCTCGTTCTATTGATCTTAAATTGCATGATATATTCAGTGTGATCGGCGGTCCTTACAGCTCAACAAATTATTCCTGGGTAAATGGAAAATCTACATCGACCCATAAGGTCTCTTATGATATTATCGCTAAAAAAACCGGCAAGATATTAATTCCCGCTTACGAATTTAAGATCAAGAATCAAGTATATAAAACGGAGCCTTTTGTCGTTATGGTCAGTAAAACGGCAAAAGTTAATGCAGGTGATCTTTCCGTGGATATGCCATCCATGTTCATGGAAACTGTTCTTGACAAAAATAAAGTATATCAGGGTGAAACTTTTACTCTGCAATATCTTCTTTATACCGCTGAAAATGTTGTGAACTATACAACCACGCCTCTGAATACATTGGATGGCTTTATTGTCGATAGGTTTGATTTGAATAATTCACCCAATTCTACCAAGAAGGTCATTAACGGTAAAGAATATTTGATTGCCGGTATAGCCTCATTGAGTTTAACGCCGACGCAAAGTGGAGAATTTGTTCTACCACAAAAACCATTTCGCATTTCAGTCAAGCGGAGTGGTCAGTCAAGAACGATATTTGATGATCCTTTTTTTGGCACGAATACAAAAGATATTAATATTGTTGCTCCCTCGGATACGATCACGGTTTTGCAGCTTCCTGCCGCTTCGGGTCCCGCTTTTACCGGTGCTATCGGTGAATTTACAATGAAAGTTAAAATTGATAGTACCGTCGTTCAAGAAAATCAGGCGACTGCCTTACATGTAGAATTGACCGGCAGGGGGAATCTGGAACATTTTACTTTTCCCGAACAGAGCTTTCCGGAAGGTTTTGAGGTCTTCGAACCTAAGGTGAAGAACAACTTCAAACTGAGAGAGAAAGACTATAGCGGGGAAAGATCCTGGGAATATGTATTGATTGCATCAAAGCCCGGAACATTTCATTTTGACGATATTGTTTTTACCTATTTTTCTCCCGAAAATAAAAAATACATTACCTTGCGTTCGCCTGTAAAGGACCTGCGGGTTATCCCGCATAATGAACTTGAAGGAGATTATACTAACGCATTATCTCCAGATGAAGTGCGTGTGCTTTCCAAGGATATTCGTTTTATCCAAATGGGAGAAAGTAAGATCTATGATTCTAATTATGACCCTGTACAAGATCACAAAAACTGGTTCCTGTATTATATTGCCGGTCTTTTAATACTCTTTTTTATTGTTCTTGAGATTATTTGGAAGATCCGGATGAACAATATGAAGCAGATCCGCTACAAAAACGCCTTAAAAACGGCATTGACCCGATTTAATAAGATTAGCGATGAGCAAGATCCGGAACATATTCTTCTGGAGATCGAAGCAACATTTATCAATTATTTGAGAGACAAACAGCTAAATGATAATGTTCATGCAGATATTCCGGGCATAAAAAAAACGATAGAAACGTATAAATATGCACCCGGTATGCTTTCGCATGTTCAGCTTAATCAATTAAAAGATCAGGCCTTGGTCCTGATAGAGGAAATAGAAAAAGTATGAAACACATGATCACTATAAGCATAGTGCTTTTATTGTGCCTTGTATCTCTGCCTCTTGCAGCCGATCCAACAAGAGATCAGCTCTTCAAGCAAGGTGTTTCTGCTTATATTGGCGAAGATTATCAACTTTCCATTGATATTTTCCTTCAATTGGAAGAAAGTAATCAGGTTAGCTGGGAATTATTTTATAATTTGGGTAATAGCTATTATAGGAACGGTGAATTGGGCAATGCTATACGATACTGGGAAAAAGCTAAGATCCTTGCTCCGTCTCAATCAGATATTGACCATAATTTACTGATAGCTGAAAAATACATCATTGATAAAGTCGTGCTTCCCGACATGTTTCCTCTGTTTAAATGGTACAAGCAAATACAGCGTCAATTATCATTATCAGTCAGTATTCAGATAATTGGATTCTTATTACTGCTTATGATTCTTTTGCTGGGACTTGTCCGGCGTGCCAGTCGGCTGAATGGTAAAAACCATAAAGCGAGATACATTACGATTTTAAGTGTATTTCTTGTACTGATCGTTCTATTGTCTTCGATCACGATCGATACGGCACAAAGAAGAAAGAAAGAAAAGTATGCCATAATTTTGGAGGATTCGGTAGAGATCCTTTCCGAGCCCACAGATGATGCAATGGTCCTGTTCATCTTGCATGAAGGATCAAAAGTAAAAGTAAATAAAAATATTGAGGATTTATGGTCGAATATATCGTACTTTGACGATAAAGTCGGTTGGATACAAAGTTCGGCGATTGGGGAGATAGAAGAATGAAAAGGAATATCCTTATAATAACCCTGATGCTTATAACAGGTATGCTATTCGCGCAAGTTACTCAGCAGGAATTTTTACATCCTTCAAAAGTCCGTAAGAATTATAAATTAAAAGAATTTAAGACAATTTTATTTTCAGATGATGAAGTCTTTAAAACAGATCCATCACAAATGGATAAGCAATTTATTGAGAGTTCGGGATATCGTATCCAATTGATCTCAACACAAAACCTGAGTGAAGCGATCACCATTAAAGCGCAGGCCGATTCTCTTTATTCGATGCCCGTTTACGTAGATTTTGAACCTCCCAATTACAAAGTCAGGATCGGCAATTATATTACAAACGAAGAAGCATCCGTGGCACGCTCCGCTATGCAAAGTCAAGGCTTTAAAAATGCTTGGGTCGTGCCAAGTAAGATCGTAATAATAAAATGAAAATAATTAAATTAGTATGCTTAAATGTTCTGTTTACAATAACAGGCCTTTTTGCTATGGATAAGGTTTTTGAGAAGGGTTTTGACCTTTTCTATAATTATCACTTTAATGAAGCTGAAGCTTATTTTAAAGAGCAAATGAAAGAGACCGAGAATCCTTTCCCATACTATGCTTTTTTGTCTTATCTCCAGATTCGTTCGGATATGGCGAATGCCCGTTATGAAGATGCCATGGAAAATGCAGATGAGATGATCCGTCTGTACAGTCCTGTTTTTGAAGCTCATTTGCAGAATTTACCGGATGATTTGGATGCACAGTTCTATTATACGGTTTTACTGTCCGGCAAGATGCGTATCTATTTGTACAAAATGGAATACATAAAAATTATAAAAGAGGCTCCAAAAATTTTGGGCAGAAAAGTTACCATTGACAGATATGTAAGCAAGGATTTTGCCGAAATGGATTTTGGGACCGGTGCATTTGATTATTATTTATCTGTTGTCGGTGGGAATTACGGTATGACGAATCTTTTCAGTAATTCCAAATCTGATGGCATCCGGGATCTGTGGTCAGCTTATAATAATGCAGAATTTACCTGCTGGGAAGCTGCGATCGTCCTGATGTATGTGTATATTTATGATAAAATGGATTACGATCGATGCAGTCAATTGTGCGATGAATTTTTGGAAAAGTATCCCGATAATCTTGAAGTCCTCGCCATTGCTGCCGAATGTAACTATTATCAGGCAAAATGGGACGAGGGAGATACTCAAAAACATAAGATATCAGAGTTGTTGAAATATGGATTATTGGATGACGATAGAGGCTGGGAAGCTCGTCTCGGCTATATCGAGGGTGTTCGTGCAATGTTAAAAGAAGATAATATCGAGGCTCTTGAACAATTTAATAGAGTTTATGAAATGGATACTATTGAATATTCATGGTACCGTTCCATTGTCTTGAAATATACTGGTGATGTTTATCTCAAAATGGGATTTATCCGCACGGCAAAACAATATTACGAACAAACCGCCAATAGTTTGGAAATCTCTCCGCATGTCAGAGAAGCCAAGGATATATTAAAATCACTTAAGTAATTGACAATTGACCATCCTTCGCTGTCCCGAATTATTGGGAAGGATGGCAGGTAGAGGACAGTTGACAATTCAAGATTCAAGATACAATAATCAAAAACCAAGTAAATATGAAATGAAGAGACATAGATTAATCTCCTTTTTTAACAAATGTGTGAAAAATATATTTTCATGCAAATGATTTATTTTCTTTACTTTACATGTTGATCCTGTAATCCAGTCCAAGAACGTCCTGAATATTCCGCAATCCAGTCCAAGTACATCCTGAATATCCCGCAATCTTGTCCAAGTACATCCTGAATATTCCGTAATCCTGTCCAAGAACATCCTGAATATCCTATAATCCTGTCCAAGTACATCCTGAATATCCCGTAATCTT
>CAYPTO010000089.1:0-5709 GCA_964413625.1 uncultured bacterium | reverse complement strand
TGAGTCTGCCTCAGATATTTCAGATAATATTGCGGAAAAATACAATATCAATGTGGTGCCTTTGCGAATAACTTTTGATAAAGAAGAATTTATTGATGGTGTTACCATTGATAATGCCACTTTTTATAAGCGCATGGAAACCGGTAAGATCATTCCAAAAACATCTCAACCCGTACCGCGTGACATTGAGAATCTTTTTCGTTTTCTTTTAACACATTATAAACATGTTATTTCTTTGCATGTCAGTGACAAAGTCAGTGGAACGTATCAAGGTGCCGTTCAGGCCGCTGCACGAGTTGATCCTGCAAAGATCACTGTGTTCAATACCGAATCCGGCAGTATTGGCGAGCAGATCATGGCTATTAAGTCAGCCAAAATGATCGCACAGGGCAGTAGCGTACACGAAATTATTAATTTCCTGACAGCCTTGCACGGAGAATTCAAAATGATCATTATGCTGGAAACGGTGAAATACGCCGTTAAAGGCGGTAGATTAAAACCCTATCTTGGCGGACTGTTAAAACTTCTGGGACTTGTTCCTCTTGTAACCATTACACCCGACGGAAAAACAGATAAAGAAGGTATTGTCCCCAAGGGGAAACGAGGATGGAAACTTGCGATCAATAAATTTAAAAACTTTTTTGGCGACAAGGTCCCGGATGAAATTGGGATCATTCACGCCAATTGTAAAAATAAAGCAAAGAAATTTGAGAAGTTACTGCGCAATCACTTCCCGAAAGCAACATACTACCATGGGGAATTTGGTCCTGTGATCGGTACCTATGCCGGTCCGGGAGCAATGGTATTTGTTGGTTTTTCGAACGCCAAGATCCCGCCCCCTCCGCCAAAAACAGAAAGCGCTCTGGATAAGATCATTGATCGTTTGGCATTGCCGCCGGGAATCACCAATCTGCCGGTACTCAAAAAATAACACACAGGAGTTAACATGAATCTCACAAATGTAATTGTCGTGATTTTGGCCTATCTGATCGGGTCTTTCCCGACAGCTTGGATCTTGGGGAAGATCTTTGCGGGAAGAGATTACGATATCCGGAAACACGGGAGCGGAAATGTTGGTACGACAAATGTCATACGCAACCTTGGTTGGAAAGCCGGGGTTTCAACTTTTATCATAGATGCCTTTAAGGGGTTCGCAGTAACTTTTTGGCTTCCTGTACTCATGGCTGAAGGTATAGAATTTGAAACAGCTCGCGTTGTATTGGCTGCCGTGGCTTTGATAGGCCATACTTTTCCTATCTATATCAATTTCCGCGGTGGTAAGGCTGTAGCAACGACAGCTGGCGTTATTCTTGCTTTTAAACCGGAAGTCGGACTGATCTGTTTGCTTGTGTTTGCCATTGCCATTCTTATTTCGCGACAATCCAGTATTGGATCAATTTCCGCATCGTTTGCTTTTCCTGCAACCAATTTGATCATGCGTTTTGCTTTTAACGTAAACATATCACCTCAAATGCTTTGGTTCAGTCTCGCATTGCCCCTTTATATCGTTTTTACTCATCGAGAGAATATTGCTAAAATCTTTCGGAAAGAAAATAAAAAGGACTTCTAATGCTTCATGTTGTTGCGGGCATTATTGAAATTGACGGCTATTTTTTATTATGTCAACGCCATCATAATTCTCGTCGATTTCCTTTAAAATGGGAATTCCCCGGAGGGAAGGTAGAATCGGGTGAGACACCTGACGAAGCCATTAAACGGGAACTGAATGAAGAACTGGGCATCTTTGTTGAAGATCTTGAAAGAGTTGATACCTATTCTTTTAATTACCCGGGTGAAGATAACTTTCATCTGTATTTTTATAGAATTAAAGCTTTTCAAAACACGATACAAAACAAGCAATTTGAAGCCATGTCATGGGTCCCACCGGAAAAGATACTAAACTTTGATATATTGAAAGGTGATCTGCCTTTTGTAAAACGAGAGATCGAGGCCAGGAAAGTAAAATGATACTATATTGTAACATGTCACATGTTACGAATTTAATTTATTGGCTTTAATCTTCCCTTATAAAAACTGATTAAACGAACACCTATACTGCTACGTGGATGGTCCGGTGAAAATTCTATACGTCGAATAATACCATGTTGGCCCTCGAGAACATTTAGTATTTCACTGATCTCGCTCGCAGTATTTCCGCCTTTTTCAATGACTGACATTAAAAGATTCATGCTTTCATAGCCGTATATATGTATTCGGTTTGGCTGCTTATCGGTTTTTTGAGAAAAATATTTAGAAAAGCGACGTAATTCAATATCCCTGGAATCCCAATAATAATCGCTGGCTATGATCATGCTGTCAATATTTGATTTATAGCGATTCAGCAAATTCGTTTGGTACCAATTCCCGTCACCTAATAAATAAGCGGGGAAACGGTTCTTAGCCCACTGCGGAGCAATATATTTAATGTGATTTTGTGGTATCGGGAAATATACGGCTTCTATTCCATAATTTTCATAAGAAAAAATATAGGGAAAAAGAATCGTATCTGTTTCATTAAGCAACCAAAGTGCATCTATGGAATCTATAATGGCCAGGGCGGATTTAAGAGAATCCACCAATTCATAATTGATATAAGGCTCCAGTGCAAGCGTATCTATAACAAGTTGCGGGAAATAATAATCTCCTACAAATTCAGTGGGAATTTCAATACTGTCCATTTCCATCAAGAGGTAAGATATTTCCATTTTCCATGGATCATTGTCTTGCTCATCCAAAAGAATACAAATGCTGTCTGTAATGATCGTGTTATATTTTTCTTCCAATGAAATTTCCGACGACAACCAATTTTTAGCGTGATCCTTTAAACGAGAAAATAGGGTGTCTGTGGGTACGCGCGTGCTGTCGAACCAATTACCAAAAAGTAACACTTCATAAATTGTCTCATCATCAGGCCAAAGTTCTTCTAGAATAAAAGTCGTATCTGGAGGTGGAAGAGTATCTTCTATGGTTGTAGCATATAGTGAATCTATAAGTAAACTATCAAAACTTAAAGAATCAAGAAACATACTATCAAGAACAACGGTTTCCAAACTGTCGATTTTTAAGCTTGCGGTATCTATATTAAAATAACCATTAGCGCGAGCTTCGTAAAAACCATCAAGATAATTAAAATATTGTGGTAAATATTCTGCGTCATCTTTTAGCTCGGATAATTTGCCATTGATATTTGTGGGAGTGCCGTTATACCAAACATTATAAACGACTTCTCCTCCATTTTTTTCAACGCTTTTCATAAATGCATTGGAAATATCAATTCCATATTCCGTGCTTGGGGCAACAATAGCAAAACGGCGGTATCCAAGCTCATCCGTTGCATAATTGGCGAGTGCCATAGCTCGTTGCTGTTGTTCCGGATTTAGCTGAAAAATAGATGTTCCCATTTCAACAAGATTATCTGCTGTCGCTGTTGGAGCTATTAGCGGCACTCCGGCATATTCGCAAAGTGGCGCCATGGAAATAGCCATTTCACTGGTGAGTGGCCCGATAACCGCGGAAATATTCTGCATATCCAATAGTTGTTTCAGGTTGCTCAATCCGGTTCTGACATTGCTCTCAGTATCTACAATCACAATATTAATGCGTTTTTTTAATTTATTTCGAT
The DNA here is from genome assembly GCA_964413625.1 of uncultured bacterium. GTDB lineage: Bacteria > Fidelibacterota > Fidelibacteria > Fidelibacterales > Fidelibacteraceae > M50B103. Next base: position 2,087 of record CAYPTO010000089.1, on the reverse strand, counting down.
AAGATTCAAAAGAGTATTTAATGCCTTCAAGAAGCTGATTGCCGGTATCCGAGTAACGACCTGTTAGAGGAAGAACCACGGCAATATTGACTTCGGGTTCTTCGCTGATCTTGCTTTTGTTTAAATACTTGTACAACTTTTTGTATTTGTCTATATATTGTTTGGTGATCAGATTCGATTTTACTTCTTGCAGAAGTTGCTCGGCATTAAAATAATCACCAATAATAATATTCCGCTCCGCCCAGATCAATTTTAAATAGGTCAGAGATTCTTCTTCCACCACTAAAGACGATAGCATTTCAAGATCTGATGGCAGTAAATAATAACGGGATATATCGCTGGTAAATTCCATAACGTCTTTTTTCAGTTCTTCATCTTCAGATATGGACAATACTCGTATCGCAGATAACATGGCAGGATAATATTGCTGTTTCATAGCCAAAGCTTTTCCGCGTTCGAACATAACATCCGGTAAATATCGACTATCTTTGAATGTCCTTTCAAAAAGCCGACTATCTTGAATTACCTGGTTATAATTTCCCAGTTCAAAATCACATTTTACGATCATAAAGAGAGAAAGTGCAGCAAACACATTTTTGTCCAAAGGTTTGGAATCGTAAGCAACACGAAAAGTTTCAAGAGCTTTTTCATAGGCATTGCGTTGAAATTGCTGAACGCCCTGATCCACTTCAGTTCGTGTCGCAGCAAATGCAAAGCTCAACCCGATCACCAGAAAAAACAAACAGCCATGTCTGAAAATTTTATATCTACTTTTTATAATTCAGTCCCAATTCTTTTATTTGTTCCAGTTTGTCATGGGCCGTCAGATTAAACTGTACGGGAGTCACTGAAATATAGTTGTTTTTTATTGCAGTATCATCAATTGTTTCAGCTTCTTTTCTTTCACGCTTCTTGCCTGTCATCCAGTAGTAAGTACGTCCTTTGGGGTCAATTCGCTTATCGAACTTCTCTTGCCAATGGGCCATTCCCTGTTCGGTGATCAACACATCTTTGATCTCTTCAGCATTTTTCACATTGGGAATATTAACATTTAAAAGGACACCTTGAGGAAGCCCTTTTTCTATCACGGTCTTGACTAAATCGTACACAAAGGGAAGAACAGGCTCCCAATTGGGATCTGTATAAGTATCCAAACTTAATGCAACAGCCGGAATATCGTTGAACACAGCCTCTGCAGCCCCCCCTACGGTTCCGGAGTAAACAACATTCAATCCCGTATTACATCCGAGGTTAATTCCGGAAAGCACCAGATCGGGAGTTCCGGACATAATTTCTGCTAAAGCAAGTTTAACACAATCCGCGGGTGTTCCCATAACAGCTGTACCTTGAAAAATTCCGGTATCAACCTGCCGAATAGGCATAGGCTTGTCCAATGTAAGGGCGTGAGAAACAGCCGAGCGTTCTCCGTCCGGAGCAACAACGGTAATGTCTCCCAATCCTTTGATGGTTTCATAAAGTTTTTGTATGCCGGGTGCTAATATACCGTCATCATTTACCAAAAGAATTTTCACTTCATCTCCAGTTCTCTCGTCAGGATCAAGGCATCTGCCTGATCAAATTCATAATATTTTGGTCGCCTGCCAACTTCAACAAACCTGTTCTTTATATAAAAAGCTTGAGCTGATATATTGTGTTCATTGACTTCAAGCGTCAAGCTCTTTACACCGGTTTTCAGAGCAAAGCCTAGTATTCTATTTAATATTTTTTGTGCAATACCTTGACGTCTGTTCGCTTCCTTTACTGCAATATTATTAATATGCACTTCGTCTCCTATTTTCCAAAAACAGACATATGCACACAGTTCATTTTTGCTTTCTGCCACCCAGTTATAAGAAACTTTTGAATAAAGATCAAAATAAAAATGAATCTCTGCCCAAGGTTCATTAAAACTTGCCCGTTCAATCTTCATGACGGCTGAGACATCTTCCTCATGCATATCGCGAATTTTGATCATGCGGTGCCGGGCTTCCATTCTTTGGGTTTATAATCCATACCATATTCCAATACCAAACTATCATAATCTTTAACGGCCGTATCACGCTTGTGGCACATATAATAATTTCCGA
>CAYPTO010000088.1:0-5757 GCA_964413625.1 uncultured bacterium | reverse complement strand
TCATAATACTGAATTTTATTATTTACTGTATCGCTTAAGGCGATTACAATTGTATCAAGAAAGGAAAAAGCACCAATGACTTCCGGGCCATTAAAACCGGTTCTATTAAATTCTGGCAACTCATATAATCTTGGAAAGAGCAGCTTGTTCTTAGTTTCGAACTTCCCGTTAATATCTGTTTGATCAATTGCTGCTTCTTGCGGATCAATTGTATGGTTGACAGCATAAATAGAGTCGCAAAAATTTAGGCTATCTATCAGAGAATCTACAATTGCTTTGAAGACTACTTTATATACCCTATTTGGTTCACTATTTTGCCAAATAACTTTATAATTTCCTGGATTTAAAAATGTTATTTGGATTTTAATAAACTGTTTTCCCTTAACGCTTTCTTGTTTTACTTCATTTAGTCTTTCTTTATTAAAATCTTCAGAAAAGTTTGTCTCCTTCTTGTTAAAGAAAAGATCTAACGCTTTGAGAATATTGGATTTACCAACATCATTTTTGCCAGAAAATATATTGAGTTCATTTAGAAATTTTATTTTTTCATCTTTTATTGACCTGAAATATTGAATATTTATTTGCTCAATTATTTTCATGATTTTATCTTTCTTTATTGGTGCCAACGTATGTGCATACGCCATATGGCGTTTATTTTTCCTATAGGTTTATATTTTCAAGAGGACTTTGTATGCCATTAAGTCCTTTTTTCGTTATATGTGTATAAATTTCAGTTGTCTTTGAACTATTGTGTCCTAATAGCTCTTGAATATACCTTAGGTCGGTTCCATGTTCTAATAAATAAGTTGCAAAGCTGTGTCGTAAGGTATGTACTGTTGCCGGTTTGGCAATATTTGATTTTTGCAGTGTTCTCTTAAAAATATTTTGAATGCTTTTAGCAGAATATTTGCCACCGTTTTGACCTTCAAATAAATATAGTTTGGGTTTGTACTGTTTGTAGTATTTCCTTAAAAGAATAAGTATTTTGGGAGATAATAGTGTAGTTCTATCTTTTTTCCCTTTCCCGGCATGGATATGGATCAGATTTCTGTGAGAATCTATATCTTCTATTTTGAGATTTATTACTTCGCTTATTCTGAGACCGCCCGAATATATTAAAGATAAAATTGTTTTATGTTTTAAATTAGCTACGCTGCTTAAAAGCTTAGAGATTTCATCTTCGCTTAATACGGTAGGTAATTTTTTTTCTGTTTTTGGTCGATATATATTGTAGTATTCTTTATTTTTGCCCAATACCTTTTCATAATAAAATTTAATTGCGTTTATTCTTTGATTTTGTTGGCTGGAAGATATATTTCTCGATTTGATAAGTTTTAGTATGTAAGCGTTTATTTCATCCTTTGTTATCATATCAATGTGTTTTGAAGAGAATTCTTCACAAAAATCTGAAAAATAAACAATATATGTTTTTTGCGTAGCCGAACTATAGCGTTTTTGTATCAGTAAGTTGCGATAACTTTCCATGATCTTATCCATGCTTTATCATCTCTAAAGTAAGTATCATTTCAATATCATATTTATTTAATTTATGTAAAAATATGATATATAATTAAGAACTGCAAACCATTTCCCTGCCACTTACTGAAGATCAACTGTAGAACGTAAGACGTGAATTAAGCACTGGGCACTGAGCACTGGGTACTGAGCACTGGGCACTGAAAGTGGGAGAAGTATATTAAGTGATTTATAATAAAATTATCTGTGCAATTTGTGGATAAGTTTTTGGCATTTTAAAAGCTTATTTTCATGAATAAATCTTTTCTGCCTGCGCTTCGAAGAATCGGAACTACTGCGGACAGGTCATCCCGTATTTCAATTTTGACCCTAACCTTAAACTTAATCTGATTAATTTGAGATTCCTTTACTACGCTACGCTCCGATCGGAATGACATCTTAACCTAGTTTTTAACTTTAATTTTTTCCTCAATCTTATCAGCAATCTCAACCGTATTGCAACCCACAGAAGCATTGACCAAATAATTTTGATTATTGCGAACAGCCTCAATAAAAGCGGTCAATTCATCCTTCATGGCATCGGAAAATTCGAAGCTTTGCACTTCAGAGTTTTTTGTAGAGCTGAGCTTACGGTTCATCAAGTCGGCTTTATAGTCAATATCGCCATCGGTACAAAGTACTTCTCTACGACGATCTTTTTCGGCGCGTGAAGCAAAGAGAATAGCTTCGAAGCCGTTCGAAAAGTTGATAATGGCTGTCGCGCGATCGATCTTATCACTGTGCAGAATCTCACCTGCTGCTTGGATCGATTCAATGGGGTAGGGGATAAAATGTGTGATCAGGTCAATATCATGAATCATGAGTTCTTTAATGATCGAGACATCAACACCGTAGCCCGGAATAAAAGGTCCTTGCCGAAAAGTCAGAAGTTTCTTGGGAGGATGAGATAATTGCTTTTTAAGCTCGATCAGCACGGGATTGTAACGCTCAATATGGCCAATACCTACGCGGACGTTTTTCTTGTCGGCTATATCAGCCAGCTTTTTGGCTTGGTCAAGGGTTTCGGTAAAAGATTTCTCAACGAAAATATGTTTTCCTGCTTCGAGCGCTTTCTCGGCAATAATATAATGTACTGAAATTGGGACGACAATATCAAGGATATCCACCTTGTCAATCAATTCATCCAGAGGATAATAAGATAATCCCTGCTCTTCCTTTAGTTTTTTGCAGACATTTTTATTTATGTCGTTAAAACCGACGAATTCAATATCATCCATTTCCAACCACTTGCTGAGATGTCTGGAGCCGAAACGACCCACTCCAACGATACCGACTTTTAGGGAGTTGTTTTTCATGTGCGGTAAATTAATAAAAAAAGATATAAGTAGAAAGCGAATTGTGAAATGGAGTAAAATTGATGATCGTGTAGGGGCGACTCTACACCTCGGCGCACAGGTTTCGTCGTCCGGTGGCAAAGGGCGGGTCTGAATCCGCCCGTATATTCCCGATATAAAGATTTTTGAGAATATTATAATTTATTTAGCTGTGCTTTATGAATCTTGGTGCCTTTGTGTGGAGTATGGCGGAACTTATGGCCTTTTATTGAATTGCATTATAATTGCTTGTAATTTAACGGTCTAAAAGATAAATTCGGGTGAAGAATAAGAAAGGAAAAAAATAATGAAGAATAATGTGCTTTTAATAATATTGGATGGCTATGGACTGCGCAAAGAAACAAATAATAATGCAGTTTTAAATGCAAATACACCATTTTTAGATAAACTCTTTAAAGAAGAACCCAATACCGCTTTGGATTGCCATGGAAATGAAGTTGGTCTTCCCGAAGGTGTGATGGGAAATTCTGAAGTGGGACATTTAAATATCGGTGCCGGACGGGTTGTAATGCAAGACCTGGTTCGTATTGATCTTGCCATTAAAGATGACACTTTTAAAAATATCCCCGAATTTAAACAACTGATCGAAGGAGCAAAAAAATCGAACAAACCTGTACACTTGATGGGACTAATGTCCGATGCGGGTGTACATTCCGATTATAGACATTTGATGAAGATCTTGCTTGCCCTTAAAGAAGCCGGTGTGAAAGAGGCATATGTTCATGCGCTTATGGACGGACGCGATACGCCTCCAAACAGCGGAGCCGGCTATCTTGAAAAATTGATCGAATTTATGAACATAAATAAATTTGGAAAAGTTGCTACAGTTATCGGTCGCTACTATGCCATGGATCGTGATAAGCGCTGGGAACGCGTTGAAAAGGCCTACAAGGCGCTGGTACAGGGTGTTGGGACAGTAAGTAACGACCCCGTAAAAACCGTCCGTGAATACTATAAACAGAAGATCACAGATGAATTTATGGAGCCCATTATTGTCGGCGAGAAAGGTCGCATAGAAAAAGGCGACAGCATGTTAGTCTTTAATTACCGCGCAGATCGTGTGCGCGAAATATCCATTGCATTGAATGATAGTACCTTTAATGAGTTTAAGACCAATGATCTTGATCTTAAGTATTTTACATTGACCCAATACCAGGAAAGTTTTCCTTATCCGGTTTTGTTCAAGCCCATGCAAATGGATAAGATCTTTGGAGAAGTTGTTAGTCAAGCCGGCATGACACAGCTCCGTATCGCAGAGACAGAAAAATATGCACATGTTACATATTTTTTCAATGGTGGAGAAGAAAAACAATTTCCGGGTGAAGAGCGTATTTTAATTTCATCCCCTAAAGTTGCAACCTATGATCTTCAGCCCGAGATGAGTGCTCCCGAAGTAACCGAAGCATTGTTAGAGGCTATTAAATCTGATAAATTCAATGCAATCATCTTAAATTTTGCCAATGGTGATATGGTGGGTCATACCGGTGTCCTTTCTGCGGCCATAAAAGCACTTGAGTATCTGGACACGGCAATTGAAAAGATTGTAACAGCATTTAAGGCAAAGGGTGGCACCGTATTTATTACAGCTGATCATGGTAATTGCGAGCAAATGTGGGATGATGAAAACAAGCAGCCCCACACTCAACATACGCTGAATAAAGTTCCTTTTATTGTAATAGATCCCAATAAAAATATTAAAGAATTATCAGCTGGTGGGAAACTTTCTGATATTGCTCCAACCCTGCTTGATGTCCTTGGTATAGATAAGCCGGTTGAAATGACAGGTAAAAGCCTGATCCTAAGATAGATATAGTACGATATTGGATAAAAAATATTAAATCTTTATTTTTCGTAGGAAAATGTTTAATAAATCTCTTAGAATTTTGTAATATTTACGCTCATATCTGTAATAATAATCCCATAATCAATTGAATATCAGCGAGTAGATGCAAATAAGGTAGAAAATAAATACTCTATGAGAAAAGTTAAGGAATAGTAAATATTTTGTTAAAATTACTTGCATGAAGGAGCAAAGTACACTATATTCATTAGAAAAGTGAGAATGAAAGAGAGTTAAGAGAGAGAATATGCGGAGAAATAAAAAAATGAAAAAGATATTAATTGTAACGCTGACAATAATATTAAGCGTAAGCCTTCTTTCGGCACAGACAACTATGAATACGAGCCTGCGCGATGCTACATTTGAAGGTAGTAAGACCGGTTTTGGTGTCCTTCCTGCAACAGATCCTTATTTGGAAACAACAACAGTTAAAGATCAGCTTCCAGCCACCATGGTTGACTGGGTTCTTGTAGAACTGCGTGCCACACTTGGTGGCGCAACGGTGGCACAAGCAGTTGGTTGTTTACTTGAAGATGGAAGCGTAACAGATACAACCGGAACTAACGGTTTATCTTTTACCGGTTTAGAATCCGGTACACCCTACTACATTGTTGTTAAGCATAGGAATCATCTAGCTATTATGAGCAAGGACTCAGTTCTAATTGATGAATCGAATGGTACTGACGAATATGACTTTACAGTAAGTGGGGCTGCTTATGGCGGAAATACACTTGCTGTTAAACAAGTTGGCTCTGACTACACGATGATCGCCAGTGACGGTGATGGAAATGGATTTATACAAACAAATGATAATAGTAGCGTTTGGAATGTCCAAGTTGGTCAATCCGGTTATAAATCAAGTGACTACGATATGAATGGGTTTGTACAAACCAATGATAAGAGTGTTTTCTATGAAGCCAATGTTGGTAAAGCTACTCAGGTACCCGCCCAATAGGATTGATGATTATCCATGGTCAAAGTAATACTGGGCACTTTTTTAAAAATGCTCTTGTAATATAAAAAGATAAAGAGATAAGAGAGGTTTTT
>CAYPTO010000087.1:4118-5814 GCA_964413625.1 uncultured bacterium | reverse complement strand
TGCTTCTAAAGCAGGAGCGAAACAAAAGACTTTTCGAGAAGAGGATATCCTTTATTATTCTTTAATCGCATTTCACGGTATCATTAATCCAACGGCTGCAAAAGACAGCAACGCTTCAAAAAAAGATGTGAAGCTTCTTCTTGAGGGGATGTGGGAAGGGACTAAAAATTTGATATCAAGGTCAAAATTCGGCCAGATGCCAAGGCTGCTTCTAAAGGTAAATTATAATTCTCCACTTTTTTTTATCGGTGATCTTGACCGTCTGATAACTTATAAAAGTGATATGCCATTTGAAAGATTGAGGGATGCACGAGACCTTATGGTTGATGTCAGCAGATTAAATGCGGCATTGGAAGCCAAAGCCGACACCATATCTTCTATTGAATACATTATTGATTCCAGCCTTGAATTATATGCTGATGGCAAGAAAGTCGGCATCAGTGATTTAGGCAGAGGCATTCAAAAAAATGAAATAGTTTTTGAATTATAAGCGAGGCTGCCATGAACAGCAGTGTACTGATTTTTGATTTATGGGGTGACCTGGGCCATTTTAAAAAACCATATACTACAACTTCGCCCTTAAGTTTTGCGTTCCCTCCAAGACCTACCCTGGCCGGAATTATTTCAGCTCTTATCGGCCTTGGAAAACAAGAATATGCGGATTTTTTTAAAATAAAAACTGCAAATATCGGCCTTGGGATAATAAATCCTGTAAAAAAAATACGGATAAGTCAAAATCTTATTCATACAAAAAAAGCTATACAGTTTTCCCGGATCAGACGCGGAACCAGGGGCACCAGAACCAGAATTCGGTTTGAATATGTCAAAGATCCAAAATACAGAATCTATTTTCAGCATAGTGATCAAAATATTTTAACGCGGGTAAAGAGACGACTAAAAAATCACGAGTCTGTTTACTCTGTTTCTTTAGGTTTAAGTGAACTGTTGGCAAATTTTGAATATATCGGGGAGTTCGGTTGTGTAGAAAATTCAAGCACAAGCCCTGTAATGATTAACAGCATTATTCCATCTAATAAGATGAATGATTTCATAATAGAGACTGGAAAAGAGTATTTTACAGAGAATATGCCGGTTGAAATGGATAAGCAGCGGATTGTAACCTTATTTGGCTCGTTTATTTATGAACGAAACGGCAATCCGATTCAAGCGATGATAACAACAAAATACTACAAGGCTGAAAATGGCGACACCTTCCTGTTTATTTAAATTGGAGTCCCGCCCCGGACAACTCCTTATAGATCATCTTGAAAATACGGCGCAACTTTGTTCGGAAATTCGAAATAAGAAAATCAATTTCAAGGGCGCTGATATTGATGTTCTTGGGGATGTTGCATGGTTGATAGGTTTTACTCATGATTTGGGCAAGGCAACTATCTTTTTTCAGGAATATCTTAAAGAAAAAGATGAAGACAAAAAACGTTCATTAAGAAATAATAAAAAAACCCATCATGGTTTGCTTTCATCTCTTTTTACATATCGTATAGTCAAAGATTTTATTTACAGTAAAAAATTGCCAGAACATCCGATTTACGGTTATTTGCCCATAATTTCATATTTGATTGTCAAAAGGCATCATGGCAACCCTTTAAATCTTAAGGATGAAATTATTGACATTGAGCCGGAAAATAACCCTGAAGCTTTTAAGGTTATTAAGAAACAGCTTGAAAGCATTGAT
>CAYPTO010000087.1:0-4018 GCA_964413625.1 uncultured bacterium | reverse complement strand
TCTTCAATCAATTACAAGGATAGAATATTATCAATTAACGTGCCTACCGGAACAGGCAAAACAACAACAGGTTTTTCGTTTGCTTTAAAATTGAGAGAAAAGATACTGGCTGAAAAAAAGTTTGCGCCGAAAATAATTTATTGTCTCCCTTTTTTAAGTATAATCGAACAGAATTTTGATGTTTTTGAAAATATTTTTATTGTTAACGGCAAAAAGCCTGATAACAGGACAATGCTCAAGCATCATCACCTTGCTGAAATTTCATACAGGGTACATGGAGGCGAAGAAGAATTTCCAACAAACATAAGCCGTTTATTAATTGAGACCTGGGAATCTGAAATAGTTGTCACAACATTCATGCAACTGTTTCACACCTTGATATCCAATAAAAACAGAATGCTTAAAAAATTTAACGCGATAACCAATGCAATAGTTATTTTGGATGAAATCCAAACCATTCCCTATAAATACTGGCAGTTAATCAGAAAATTATTTACCGGATTTGCAGAAATATTTAACACCCGGTTTGTTTTTATGACCGCAACCCAACCCGTTATTTTTAAAAATTCCGAAATCAGAGAACTCGTTCCTCGTGCGAAAAAAAAGGAATATCTTTCCTTTTTTGATAGAATTAAATTTCATAACCGTTCAGATGAAGAATTGGATATTCCTGCATTTATCCAAATAATAAAAGAAGATATTGAAAAATACCCTGAAGACGATTTTTTAATCGTGCTGAATACGATTAACTCATCCATAGAAGTCTTCAACGCCCTGAAAAAATTCATGGAGCAAAAAGAAAATAAAGGAGTGAAATTATACTACCTTTCGACCAATATCATTCCCATGCACAGGCTTGAGAGGATAGAAGGGAAAGAAGGAATCAAACAAAAAAAATGCAGAAAAATTATTGTATCCACTCAACTGGTGGAGGCCGGTGTGGATATTGATGTGGACAGGGTTTATAGAGATTTTGCGCCCTTTGATTCCCTTAATCAGGTTGCCGGGCGATGCAATCGAAATTTTTCCAAACAACACAAAAAAGGGGATGTGACTGTTTTTTCGTTAACTAACAGAAAAAAATATTACCAGTATGTTTACGGAGGGAATGACCTTTCTATTATAAAAACCAAAGAGCTTTTAAAAGATGTGGCCAACATGACGGAAAAACAATTCCTGGAGCTGGGTAACGATTATTTCAAAAGATTAGCTGACGATATGGCCAATGACATTTCTATCAACCTTTTAAAACAACTGGAAAAACTGAACTTTGCCAATTTGAATGAGTTTAAACTGATTGAAGCAGATTATCCTGCATGTGACCTTTTTATCGAAATCGATGTCGAAGCATTTGCCGTATGGCAAAGATACATATCAATATTTAATGAGGCTGACTTACTTAAAAGAAAGGATTTAATGGACGGCATTAAAGCAGATCTGTATAAATACATTATATCTGTTCCCGCCACAGGCAGCTATTGCGGTGGAGCCGGGGAAAAATCCGAAATTGTTTATATAAATAAAGATCAGATTAAAAGCGTCTATGATAAAGACACCGGTTTTATTAGAAAAGATCCGATACAGTATGTATTTTGAAATATTAAAAGAAAAATGCTGAAACAACCCGAAATTGAATCTCTATCAGATAATTCAATAACCGCAAGCCAGATGCTTGAATATCTGTATTGTCCACGGTTTACATATTTTGAATACGCTATGGATATTCCACAAAATGAAGGGCAAAGATTTAAAGTTGAAAAAGGTAGAAATATTCATAAAAACTAAGAAAAACAAATTCTGAGTATTTTTGGAAAAAAATTGGGGGCATTGACAGAAAATCCGACGTTTATCTTGCATCTCATTTGGGAGCACGAGGCATTTTAGATGAAGTGCTTTTTCTGGATGAAAATACAGCGGCTCCTCTTGATTATAAGTTTCCGGAGTATAAAAATAAATTGTTTAAAACTTATCGCTTTTAGTTAATATTTTATCCGCAGCTTATAAAAGATGATTTTAAGGTTCCGGTTAAAAAAGGATTTATTATTTACACCCGAAGCAAAAACAAGCTTGTGGAAGTTACCTTAAAAAATAAGGATTTTATCGAGCTTGAAAAGATTGTTGATGATATGACAAACATTATTCAAAATTGCAGATATCCTAAACGAGCTTCAGTAAAAAAGCGCTGTCCTGATTGTTGCTACAAAATTTATGCGAAAGGACTATTTAGAGAGAGGCTTTTGCAAAAACTCACCAGGAGGGTGGATTTACGAATAGAGCCACACTCTTTTGCAAAAACAGATTTTGACGAAACCAACCCGTATATCAAAGCAATAATAGAGACCGGTGAAAGGGAAGGCGTTAAGACTTATTTGGAAAAGCTGCTTGCAAAGGTCGAAACTGAGATTTTCATTCTTGCAAAAAAACATGGTGTGAAGGATGTGTTTGAATTTGATTCCAGGGTTAAAGAAGGATTCATAAGTGAGCAAGATGCTTATGATGACTATTTTGCCTTCGACAATATTGAAGCAGACAGGGATAAAATAAAAAAGCTCTTAAAGGAATTATAATGGCGACAATTGCCGATTTGAAAAGAGTAGCCGAAGTAGAATTTTCTGATATTGTCAAAGACCCTCGGAACCTTCTCGACAATTTTGAAATCCCCGATTACTGGGGAATCGGAAAATTGGTATCAAAGGGCTTTGATATGGTAAAGATTATTGGAGAGGAGAACATATAATGATCCCAAAGGATGAGATTAATAAGGCTGTTGAGATTGCCAAAAAATACGAAGTTGGGCAACTATATTTGATCGGTTCTTCTCTATATAAAGAACCGGCAGAGATTCATGATTATGATTTTGCGGTAAGAGATGTGCCTGCCGGGAAATTTTTTAAATTTTATGGAGAACTGCTAAGAGTTATGTCTAAGAATGTTGATTTGATAGATCTTTCCGGAGAAATGACCAAGTTTAAAAATATTATTCTAAGAGAGGGTAAACTTGTCCATGACAAACGATCAACTTAGAGAGTATTGTGATGCAGAGTTTGAAAATATAGATACCGTCAAAGCTGAATTGTGGTCTGTTATCAGGCCCGAAAAATCAGAATACAGCATTGCGGAATTGGCGGCTATAGCTACTTTTATTCATAATATTTACAACTGTATTGAGAACATTTTAAAAAGAGTTTTTCGAGCAAATCAGATAAAAATAGAGGATACACCCACCTGGCATAAGGATCTGTTAAAAACCGCTTCGGACATTGGAATTATCCCAAACGATTTATATATTACTCTTTCCGACTATCTATCCTTCAGGCACTTCTTTGTACATACGTACAGTTTTAGATTAAAGTGGGAAGAGTTGAAGCCACTCGTGGACGGGCTTGGAGGAATGCTAAATAGATTTAAGTCGGCTATCTACCATTATATCGAAAAACATTATTAACTTATTCTTATGATTGGCTCCTTTGGCACTTTTTCAGTCAATTTTGAAATTCCCAATTACTGGGGCATCGGCAAGTCGGTTTCAAGAGGATTTGGAACGGTCAAAAGAATCTAAGAGTTGGGGATTTAAGGCGATAATTGGCATCATAAAAAATAAGAATCTATATGATGGATGATTTTAATATGGAAACATCTGAAACAATTCATGAGGAGATACACGAAAAAATAGGATTTTCCGTAACTGCTTCACATCTATTGGAGTACCTTTTTTGCCCCAGGTTTACGTATTTTGAGTATGTGCTAAATATCCCACAGCATGAAGAAAAACGCTTTAAGGTGGAAGTCGGCCGGAAAATTCACGAAAGGGTGCGGAAAATTAATCCTGATTATCTGAGGAAAAAGGTCGGGGTAAAGGATAAGCAAAGTGATGTTTATCTCTCCGGCAGAATGGGGATTCGGGGGATTGTTGATGAAATTCTTTTTTTGGACAATGGGTCGGCAGCTCCTCTGGATTATAAATATGCTGAGTATAAGGACAAGACATTTAAAAACCACCGATTCCAGCTTGTATTCT
>CAYPTO010000086.1:1831-5839 GCA_964413625.1 uncultured bacterium | reverse complement strand
ATCTGAAATCTGAGATCTGAAATCTGAGATCTGAAATCTGAGATCTGAAATCTGAGATCTGAAATCTGAAATCAACAATCAATTATCTTCCGTACTTCTGCACGATTTCTGTCATATCTCCCTTTAGCAAATCATACATACCCATATTCCTTAAAATAGCGGCAGGGTGATAGGTAACACGAAGATCGGTGTTTTGATAATTGTACGTAATACCACGCATATTTTTAAGAGCATTTGATTCTCTCAAAAGAGTGTTGGCAGCAATTCGTCCTAGAGCAACGATCACATTGGGTTTGATCAGCTCGATCTGACGATGGAGGTATTTCTCGCATAATGCGATCTCTTCGGGGAGAGGGTCGCGATTCCTGGGAGGGCGGCACTTTAATACATTGGTAATAAAGATATCTTTACGGCTTAGTCCTGTTTCTAATAAAACTTTGTCGAGAAGTTTTCCGGCACGACCGATAAAAGGGACACCGGTCTTATCTTCTTGTTCACCGGGTGCTTCACCGACAAAAAGAATATCGGCATCGGGATTACCTGCGCCAAAGACGAAATGATTTCGGGTTTTCCCCAGTTCACACTTCTGACAAGTATGGATCTCTTTATAATAATCTTCGAGCGGATGCTTTTTAGGTGATGAAAATATTTCACGACCATACACATCTCGCATGTATTCGAGAAAAGGGAGTTTTTCCTGCATAATTAATCTTTCGTTTTACTTATGGCTTGCCAAATGGCTTTTGCGATATCCGCTTTTGATTGGAGTGGTAAAGTCGTTTTTTTATATTCCTTGTTGATGATCGTAACCTGATTAGTATCTGTTGCAAATGCTGAGCCGTCATTCCGTGGATTATTGACCACGATCCAATCTAAATTCTTTTTTTCTATTTTAGCCATGGAGTTTTCTAGCTCATTTTCAAGCTCAACACTAAAACCGACAAGGATCTGATCTTTCTTTTCTTTTCCCAATTTAAGGAGAATATCGTCTGTTATCTCCAGATTAAGCGACTTGGGGATCATGTTTTTTTTCAGTTTCCCGTCTGTCGCTTTTATCGGTCGTATATCCTCAACAGCCGCAGCCATTACAACGATATCTTGATCCTTATAAAGATCCAAGACAGCTGCTTTCATTTCTTTTGCGGTAACAACATGCTGAGTTTTACATCCAATGGGGTCGGGGATAGTAGTCGGGCCGGAAATATAATTCACGAATGCACCGGCTTTAGCTGCAGTTTCAGCCAAAGCTATTCCCATTTTACCTGTAGATGGATTTGATATAAATCGGATATCATCGATGGCTTCCCGCGTGGGGCCACCGGTGATCAAAATACGTTTATGTGCGAGTGGACTTTTTTTTTGAGCGGAAATGGCTTTTTCGAGGTGAAAGATCAATGTTTTTTCATCGGGAAGTCGTCCGATACCCCAACCTTCTTCGGCTGTTGCCAGCTCGCCGGTTTCCGGTTCAATAATATGATATTTCAATTTACGCAATTGTTGTAAATTACGCTGGACAACCGCATTTATATACATGTTTTTGTTCATAGCGGGAGCAATGACGGTCTTTCCGGGTTCTGCAACAAGCAACATGGTGCTGAGAGCATCATCCGCAATACCGGCGGTTATTTTACCGAGTATATTTGCAGTAGCAGGTATAATGGCAACAAGATCCGCACGTTGAATGATATTAATATGACGTGTACCGACAATATCATTTTTGGATGTGAACATATCGGTAATTACTTCTTTTCCTGAAAAAGTTTCAAAGATCAAAGGGGTCATAAATTTCTGCGCCGATCTCGTCATTACGACAGTCACGTCACATTTGAGATCTCGGGTTAATCTGCGAAGTAAGCTTGCACTTTTATAGATCGCGATCCCGCCCGTTAATCCAAGAACAATTGATTTATCCTTGAGAACAGACATGCTTATTCTTCTGTTTCAGTTTCTTTTTCTTCTTCGATCTCTTCTTTTTTCTCGTATTCGAATTCGATATTACCTTGCTCATAGTCTATCATAGCAAGAGAAGCCGGTTTTTCAAAAGAATCAAAATCTATATCATTTTCAAATACTTCGTCGGTTTCAGGATCGATCATGTTTTGGATAGGGTAGTCTTCACTACGTTTTTGATTGATCTGCCGTGCGCGCTTAGCCATCACGGTGATCGCTTCAAAGATGTCGTCAGGGCGTTTGCCTTTGAAACGGAAATCTTTTTTCATTGGATTGCCTCCAGTTTATTCATAATAAGGGTCTCTATGTTATCGACCGCATCATTCAATTTATCATTTATTATGATATGGTCAAACTTTTCTTTTTCTTTGCGTTCTTCGGGAATGCGGGATAAACGTTTTTGGATATGTTCTTCAGTTTCGGTGCCGCGGTCTCGTAATCTTTTCTCTAAAACTTTCATATTGGGAACATCAATAAAAAACGAGATGGTCTGTTCCGGATATTCTTTCAGGACACGTAAAGCACCTTTTACATCGATATCAAGAATATAAATCTTCCCGTCTTTCAGTGCCTTTTCAAGTGGTTCACGCGGAGTTCCGTATAGATCGTGATGTACATGTTCAAATTCTATGAACGCATTTTTATCAATTTTTTTCTCAAAAGTACTTCTATCAATAAAGTAATAATGTTTACCTTCTATCTCATCTTTTCGCGGGTTGCGGGTTGTACATGAAACAGAAAAAAGCCATTCCGGATGTTTTTCTTTCAGAGCACGTATAATGGTGGACTTCCCACCTCCGCTAAATGAGACGAATATGATGAGTACGCCTTGTTTCATTGGATATTCTGTACCTGTTCCCGTACGGTTTCAAGTTCATTTTTGATCTCGACCACATGTTGAGATATCTCTGAATTTGATGCCTTGTTTCCCATGGTTGTTATTTCACGATTCATTTCCTGAAGCAAAAAATTCAGGCGCTTTCCAACCGCTTCATTGGAATTAAGATAAGTAATAAATTGAGCAATGTGAGATTTGAAACGATCGATCTCTTCACTGATATCAAGTTTATCAACCAATTGCACGATCTCCTGATGCAGCTGCAATTCACCGGGATCTTCTTTTAGTAACGCAAATATGCGAGAACGAAGCGTTTCAATGTGACGAGGTATATTTTCTTTTTGAAGGTCAATGATGGTATTAATTTGTTTTTCCATTGATCTCATGCGTTCCAGAAAGATCGCACGGATATATTCGCCTTCTTTATTTTCCATATCAAGAAGTTCCATGATCGCAGAATTAAGGATCTTAATCATTTCAACTTCAAGGATTTCATGCTCTATATTGTTTTCTTCAAGTGTCAATAATTCAGGTTGGGCAAGAAGGTCTTGCATGTTGACCTGAGGTTCGATCCCTGTTTCGGTAGCGATCTTAGATACGGTAAGCATAAAATTTTTCAATAAGGGTGTATTAACGGAGTATGAAGCAAGAGTGTTATTTGCTGAATTTACATTGAGGTAGCAATGTAAATTGCCACGCGTGATGTGCTGACGGATATATTTTCGGAGCGGTTCTTCAAGAAAATTCAGGAATTTTGGAGTGGCAATAAATATCTCAAGATAGCGGCTATTGACCGATTTTAATTCGATCCCGATCTCCATATTTTGAACGTTACCTTCAGCTTTTCCAAAGCCGGTCATACTTGTCAGCATATACACTCCTCTTTTCAAGCATAAAATACAATATTATGGTATAAATACAAGATAAAAGATTAAAGTATAAAGGCAAAAAAAATTCAGGAGTCAAGATCCGAGAGCCAAGTAGGGGACGGTCGAGACCGTCCCGCTAATTTATATTTATCATCAAAAAATTTATATCTTTTCTTCATTCTTTTTTGCCTCGAAATATAACCAAATGGCAACCAGAGCAAATAAGATGATTCCCAACCATTTGAAACCGCCGATATGCGGCCACCAGTCCTTATTTGCAGATGCAAAGATTGGAATAGCGACCAAGATACCCATTAATGCTTCACCGGTAATAAGTCCGGAAGCGAAAAG
>CAYPTO010000086.1:0-1821 GCA_964413625.1 uncultured bacterium | reverse complement strand
CGTTCTTTGGTGAAATAAGAGATAAGTCCACCAATAAATACCGGTACGGATAAGGAGATTGGCAAATACAAACCAACCGCAACCGCCAACACGGGCATACGGAAGGATGAACCGCGTTTTTCCAATATGATATCTGCAATGATGATCGTGACCCCTAAGGCGGCACCAATGGCGACCATGTCCCAAGGCAGGTTCCCATTGAATACACCTTGCGCGACTGACATCATGAGTGTCGCCTGCGGAGCCGGAAGTGTTTCCGAACCGATCACATAGGCCGAATGTAAAATATCAAGAGTGATCCCAAGTGTCAATGCAGCGGCAAGAGTTCCAACGATCTGCATGATCTGCTGTTTCCAAGGTGTTGCGCCCAAAAGATATCCTGCTTTAAGATCTTGAAGATTATCCCCTGCAATGGATGCGGCACAACAGACCACCGCACCAATAATAATGGCTCCGGCTGCACCCTCGGGACTTCCTTTGCCCATGAGCAAGAGTAGAAGTAGGGATGAAAAAAGAATAGTAGCGATCGTGACACCCGAAATCGGGTTATTTGATGAACCGACCAATCCGCCCATATAGCCTGCAACAGCTGAAAATAAAAAACCAAAGACAAGCATGACAGCGGTCATGATGAGCGTGATCTCAAAACTTTTTAAAACGTCTAAATATAAAAGGAATAAAGGAATGGTGGATACCGCAACGATTCCTATTACCCATTTGATCGAAATATCTTGCTCGGTACGTGCCATTGCAACACCGTTATCAGCATCGCGATGTACCTTGAAACTGGTTTTAATACCATTGATCAGCGGACGCATTAATTTTACAATGGACCATAGACCACCGACGACCATAGCACCCACGCCAAGGTAACGAATCTGTGTTGACCATATGGTATTGGCAACATCCATATTGATCGGTCCGACATGTCCTGTTACGGTTGAATAGATCGGGAGAACGACCATCCATGAAATCAAACCTCCTGCCATCATGAGAATAGAAATGTTCAATCCAATAATATAACCGACACCAAGCAGAGCGGGGGAGAGATCGCCGCCAAAGCCAAAGATGGTTTTACCGCCACGGGCATTTTTAAATCCAAAAGCGCCTTCGGCCGACTGGTTCCACATATTGAAACCCTGCTGGAATAATTTTAGTAAACCACCCACAAGGGCTGTCTTTAAGATCATCATAAGATGTTTTCCGCCTTCTTTGCTACCTTTCGCTTCATCTCCCGCTTTTAGTACTTCGGCGGTTGCAACACCTTCAGGATAGGTAAGTTTGGCTTCGATGATCAATGCACGACGTAAGGGAATGGTGAACATAACTCCGATAATACCACCAACAGCAGACATTTCTGCAATAGCGATATAATTAAAATCTTTCCAATAACCCATCAGGACCAATGCGGGAATAGTAAAGATCACTCCGGCTGCCAAAGATTCACCCGCAGATGCAGCTGTCTGAACAATATTATTTTCCAGAATACTGGATTTACGAAAGAGGCGAAGAACACCCATTGAGATCACTGCGGCCGGTATTGAGGCACTGACGGTCATACCCGCAAATAAGCCCAAATACGCATTGGCTGCAGCCAAAATAACTGAAAGTAGAATACCAAGAATTACTGACTTAATAGTAATCTCAAGCATTGATTTCTTTTTCTCCATAAGATTTCCCTTTTTAGTCCCATTTAGTTTTTGTACGAAAGGAATATACAAAAAAAGAGGGGGACAGTAAACAGTGAATAGTAAATAGTGAATATTTTGTGAACTTCCCTGAATAGTGTTGACAAGATTTACATGCTATTCATTGCTTTTG
>CAYPTO010000085.1:0-5853 GCA_964413625.1 uncultured bacterium | reverse complement strand
GTTTATACTATGTCCATTGAAATAGTATCGCGGGCCGATGCCTCGCTTATGAATTTATATGGTTTGCAAGATATTGGCGAAACGATCTATAAATTTGGTAGCGATGAGCAAAAAGATGAATTTTTGCCTCAGTTCTCAAATGGAAGTGCAACAGGGGCAATGGCTCTGACCGAACCGGATGCCGGATCAGACTTACAAGCTGTAAATTTAAAAGCTTATCAGGATGAAAATGGAAACTGGAAATTAAGTGGTGTAAAACGTTTCATTACAAATGGTAGTGGAAATATCCTCTTGGTTTTAGCGAGATCTGAAGCAGG
Organism: uncultured bacterium; assembly: GCA_964413625.1. Classification (GTDB taxonomy): domain Bacteria; phylum Fidelibacterota; class Fidelibacteria; order Fidelibacterales; family Fidelibacteraceae; genus M50B103. The sequence goes on along the minus strand of CAYPTO010000085.1, from coordinate 5,536 downwards.
CACATTGGATGGACGTGGTTTAAGCATGTTTGTTTGCTATGGCGATGATACTGTTGTCATCCGAAGGATTGAAAATAAACTGGGGATTCATGGTTCGCCAACATGTGAGATGCAATTTAATGATACTCCCTGTCAATTAGTTGGAAAGCGTAAACTTGGCTTGATCAAATATGTCATGGATCTAATGAATGGGGCACGATTAGGCGTGTCGGCCCAAGCTATGGGTATCTCTCAGGCCGCATATGAGGAAGCATTATCTTACGCTAAGGCCCGCGAACAATTTGGAAAGACCATCATTGAAATTCCGGCCGTTAAGAATTTGCTTATTGATATGCGGACAACCTTGGAAACAAATCGTTCATTATTATATACTACCTCGAGGTCCGTCGATATGCGCGATAAGCTAATAGAGCGTATTGAGAACTTGAAATCTGAAGGTAAATCCGCAAAAGAAGAAATGAAATTACAAAAGGAATACAATAGGATCGCCGCCTTATTAACACCTATGTGTAAACTTATTTTAACAGAATCCGCCAATAAAATAACTTATGATTCTTTGCAGATTCACGGCGGTACAGGTTATATGAAAGAATTCAATGTTGAACGTCTTGCAAGAGATGCTCGTATTACCAATATATATGAAGGAACATCCCAATTGCAGGTAGTAGCGGCAATCGGAGGTGTGGTAAATGATTTGTATGCCGAAAAATTTGATGAATATGAAAGTAAAACTTATCAAGGTCAACTGGCGGACCTTGTAAAGCATTTGAAAAGCATTCGCAAGATCTTTATGGAAAGTTTGGATTTTGTACAAGAAAAGAACGATAAAGTTTTTAAAGATGCAGCATCAAAAGATCTTGTGGAAATGTATAGTTACTTAATTACAGGATATTTGTTAGTGGATGAAGTAGAAAAAGATAATAAAAAACTCCATGTAGCCAGACGATATATCTTAAGGTCTTTAGCGGCTTGTAAGCAAAATTCAGAATCCATTAAGTTGAATCTATACTCGGATCTTCAGCAAATGGAAGAAATTATTGAAATTAAAAAATGACCCGTTGTGTGAAATAGGTAAAACACCTAATAGGAAATGCTTTTTGTCATCCCGAGCTCCGATCCCAAAGCATCGGGAAGGGGAAGGATCTCAAACCACACAATTTTATTAAATGTTTGAGATTTCTCTATTCATTTTCAGCCAAATGACTGAAAATTCAATCGAAATGACAGTTGTATTACACTTACGTATTAGTTTCACACAACGGATAAAAATATTAAAAAAACTATTTTTAGGAATAACTTTTACTAATATAAAATATACTATAACTCCTTGAAAACAATAAGTTTCCCAAGGGTGTTTTACTTGTAGCCTTTATTCCGGTTTTCCCTATATTCCTATATCTTAATCAATGTTCTTACTTGCCATTCTTAGTATAAAAATCATAGCATTAAATTAATAATTTGATTATACTTTATGTAAAGCAGGAGGAAGTGAGTATGAAGATCATTATTGACAGCACTTGTCAACTCGAGCCCGAACGCATAAAAGAACTTGGCCTTACCATTATTGATATGCCTGTCTATTTGAATGGAGAGGAATATCCGCAAACATGGGATATGCCCAATTGGCGAGAAGAAAAAGAAAAATTTATTTCGTTGATGCGGGATAAGAATAATAAAATAACCACAGTTGGCGCCAGCGAAGCACAATTCATTGAAGCCTTTGAAAAACATAAAGACGAAGAAATATTGTTGATCACTCAGGCTTTAAGAAATACACAAGCGACTGCCGACGCCATTCATGCAGTTCTTAAGAACCACCCCGAATATGATGTAAAAGCATTTGACAGCAGAAGTCTGGTCAGTGGTGTTGGTGTTCAACTTCTTGCGATGTTAAATGAAACAAAGGGAAAAACCCCCACTCGTGACGAATGTTATAATATTCTTGAAAAGAATTGTGAGAACACACATGTTATGGGTGCACTTTATGATCTATTTTATCTTCACCGCGGAGGCAGGGTAGGATTGGCACAGGCAGTTATGGGAACGGCCATGGGGATCATGCCGCTCCTGTCTGTAGTTCCCGGATCCGGCGAGATCAAAGCTATGGGAAAAGCGCGTAATTATAAGCAAGCTTGTGCACGTTTTTTAACGACCATAAACGGTCAGATGGAAGAAAAGAACAGTAAGAAACTTACGCTGGCCATGTCCTACGTGGGTGGTCACGATAAAGAATGCTTATACATGAAGAAATTGCTTGAAAAAGCAGCAGAAGAAAACGGATGGGAACTCTATTTCGAACTTAACTATTCCAACTTTGCACATATGCCGCATCTTGGCCCTGATTACTTTGAAATGGGATATGTAATTGGAACATAATTAAAAAAGAAAGAAGTATGAAAATCAATAGATTCATATCGGCCCTCGAAGGGGGCCTCGATTATTTTAAAGCAAATTATCACACTATCGACAATCTGAATGTTTTTCCTGTACCTGACGGTGATACCGGGGTAAATATGTTGTTGACATTTCAACCGGCCATAGAAGCAATCAATGAAAATCATGACAAGGACTATGAATCGATTCTGAGCATTCTGCGAGATGTATGTACCATGAATAGCCGGGGGAATTCAGGATTTATTTTATCTCGATTCATTAGCGGTCTTTCAGATATTATTTTGCAACATGGAGATATCACGCCGGAGATCTTGACAGAAGCTTTCTTCCACGGTCATTTTGTTTCCAAAACATCCGTTTCGACGCCTCGAGAGGGGACAATGCTTTCCATTTTTGAAGCAATGGCAAAGGCTATGAAAAATGCAAAGTCCGAAACTATACTGGAGCATCTTAAACTAGCGATTGAGGCGGGGCGGGAGGAAGTATTTATTTCTCCGGAAAAACTTCCCGTATTAAAAAAAGCCGGTGTGGTTGATTCCGGTGCTTTGGGATTCGTTTTTATACTTGAAGGCATGAAGCGACGCATGGCCGGTGAAGATATCAAAATTGAAGATGAGGCTGATTATCGTTTTGAACCCGCTGAAGATTCAAATCTTGAAGAACTGATGGAAATCAGTCATCGTTATTGTACGGAGCTGACTATTCGTAGAAATGGTAATGAGGTTAAAGATGATCTAGAAGCATATCTTAATGAAATCGGTGATAGTGTTGCTCTACTTGTAAATGACGATATTGTTAAACTACATGTCCATACCAATACACCCGATGATGTTATTGAAGAATTAACATCTTACGGGGTTATTGAGAATAAAAAGATCGAAGACATGCAAAAACAGATTGAAGAAGAATTTGCCCGTTTTAGGCATGAAAACGAGATCGGTGTTTTGGCTCTGGTTCCCGGTGAAGGCTTCCGTAGTATTTTGCATGATTTTGAGCCGGACCTTGATGTAATGGTCTACGGGAAAAACCTCCCAAAGACCGGTGATATCTTAAATCATATTAATCAGATGCCCTATGAAGTCATTATTGTTTTAGCAAACGATAAAAATATTATTCCTGCTGTTCAATTAGTTAAAGGCGAGACGGCAAAACATATAGAGATCTTTCCGAGTAAGAATGTGGTCCAGGGTGTAGCGGCTATTATGGGCTTTGTTAAAAACCTTACTTGGGAAGAAAATCTTTCACAGATGACTTCATCGATGGATCTGGTAGAAAGTATCAGTGTTTATAAAAGCATTAAGGATTCAAAATTTGCAGGGATCAAGATCCCCGTAAATTATTACTTTGCAGTAATGAATGGAAATGTTATTGCAGTCGATGAAAAATTTGACCTGGTTGTACTCGATTCTATCAAGAAAGCAGATCCCGATGAACGTATGACGATCTCTTTATACTATAATGACAATGTAAACCCCGTAGATCTTGAACCGATCACAGCTGAACTGGGAGAAGAATATGAAGATCTTGAGTTTGAAACTCGTTACGGTGGTCAATATACAGCCTTATTACTTATTGGCTTAGAATAAAAAATCACGGATGGAGAATATCATGTTTTATCTGGTGTTGGTTTCGGGTTTAATTCTCGGATATCTTTCAGGATCTGTCAGTTATGCACGCATTTTTTCACGTTTGGGGAAAAATGTAGATATTACAAAAATAGGGAATGGAAATCCCGGCACTTCAAATGTCATGAGAGAAGTAGGGAAGTTTTGGGGTACCTTAACCTTTCTTGGTGATACCTTAAAAGGATCATTGATCATGATTCTGTACAAATGGTTGTTCTTTTCCGCTGATCCGGCGGTAGCTGTTAATCAACCTTTTGATGGGGCCAAATTTTTAGCAATCCTGCTGATAGGGATCGCTGCGATCTACGGTCACGGTTTTCCCATATTTTATAAATTTCAGGGCGGCGGTTCAATTGGTGTGCTTTTTGGTTGTTGGATGTTTTTAATTTATCCCCAATTCCTGATCAATATCGTGATCGCTTATATTATTGTAAAAATATTTTTTTCTAAGCAAAAATATCCCATGGGACGAATGACACCTTTTGTGTTTTTGTTTACAACGCCACTTTTTATGCTGGCTGAAAGCTTGCTTATCAAGGAATGGCACCCTCTTCATGCCGGATCACTTATCTTTGATCACATTGGATGGGGAAATCATTTTGTACTTTTCAATGGTAACGGTTGGATGCTGATCGCCGGGTTGTTGCTTTTTGGCATTGCTGTTATACCTACAAATTTTAAAATGCTGAAGACAAAAGAAATTCTTGCAGAGAGTGATCGATAACCTGTAACCTGTAAAGAATTTTTCGGAAGAATGATAATGCAGGAATTATGTGTCCCTTATCACAGAAATCTTTGCGTTAAATTATTCTGTCGAATTTCGCTAATAATATTCACAAAATTCTAGATAAAAGGGAGGATGATATGAAAACTCATCAAGATCTTGACGTTTGGAATGAAAGTATTGATCTAACTAGTCGGTCCTTAAGAAGCATCTAACTCAATAATGAACAGCTATTTAGTCGATACTTAACAAGTCAAAACGGGTATAATTTTCTTTAGATTTGGTGCTCTTAGAAGAATTTGGACTAACTTAATTTCATTCAAACAGTTTTTAATCTCAAATTTAATAAAGACAAAAATATCGACTCAAAAATTACCTGAAACGTACAATTATATCAATTGATACCTTTATTGATGATTACAGCTTCAGAAAATTAACTGTTAATTTGACTTCTTAAGGATCGACTAATTAAGACAATTTATAATTTTATTAAATCTTTTTCACAGCATGAACTATTTAGATTATTATCGCAAATGCAGCGTTCAGCAGTTTTTGTGGTATCAAATATTACTGAAGGTGCTTCGAGGGGATTTGACGAAGAATTTATTAAATTTCTCTATTACTCAATGGATTCAATTTCAGAATTAGGAGCACAGGTTTTTATCGCGAAAAACTAAATTATATCTCTGATATCCAGAAATTAATTGAAACAATTATTCTTATTCGAAAAAAGTTATCTGGATTAGTGAATTATTTAAAGAAACGAAATTTATAGAATTTTCACCAGTTACCG
>CAYPTO010000084.1:0-5924 GCA_964413625.1 uncultured bacterium | reverse complement strand
CCCCTTCAACCCCTTCAACCCTTTCAACCCCTTTCAACCCCTTCACCTAAATATAGTTTACGATTAAGGAATAATTGTTTAAATTACAAAATGATTAGACATCCGGAAAATGCACTTCTCTTTCAGGCCGTCACAGTCAATGATCCTGCTATTTTCGACTATATTGAAAAATTACTCAGTAAATATTACGGTAAGATCAAAATGGAATTCGGGCCCTTTGACTTTTCTTCTTTCAGCCAATATTACCGTGAAGAAATGGGGGACGGGCTTTTAAAGAAATTCTATGTTTTCTCATCACCTGTTTCTCTGGAAAATTTTTATAGGTTCAAATTGGAATCTATAGCCATAGAAAACAACTATTTGTCAGATGGAAAAAGAAATGTTAATATAGATCCGGGCTCATTAACTCTGTATCAATTATCTCTTTTAACCACCAAAGCATTTTCACACAGGACCTATTTGGCAGAAGGAATATATGCCGAATGCACATTGATCGCCGAGAAAAACGAATATTGTGCTTTACCTTGGACCTACCCCGATTATAAAACTCCGGAAGCTCTGGCATTTTTCAAAAAAGCCAAGAAATATCTAAAAGCGATCTGAAAAATTAACTGTTTTCACACTTTACAACCATTTTACAATATGTTAACTTAGGTTCATGGATAATAGTATTAAACGCTCAAAATTGATCTCCGTATTTGGCGGACGAGAAGTATTGCCGGAAGATTTGAAAAACGCCGAATTGCTGGGAAAAGCCATCGCCGAAAATAATTGGATCTTACTCTGCGGAGGACGTATGGGTATTATGGAAGCGGTCAGTAAAGGATGTAATGAAGCCGGAGGCACTGTGATCGGCATATTACCCGGTATTGATCACAGTGATGTAAATCCTTATGTGACGATCCCCATCGCAACCGGTATCGGTTTGGCTAGAAATGAGATATTGGCTTCCGCTTGTGATGTGGCTGTTGCTATCAGTGGAAGATATGGCACCTTGTCGGAGATCGGACATGCACTCCAATATGGTAAAACCGTGATATCATTAGGTTCCTGGGATATTGATGGAGTCATTAAAGCTGAAACGGTTGAAGATGCAATCAGGGTAATAAAAAATCTTTTAATCCAAAAGGAATCAAGATGAAAATAGGTATTATTGCCAATAAAAATTATTCTGAAAAGATCAGTCCTTTTTTTGGTGGGTTCCTTAATTGGCTGAAAGAAAACGATATTGATTTTTGCGTAGAAGCCGAATTTGCTGAAATTGCCGGGTATCCGCATGGAATCTCTGCTTTATCAATGATGAAAACTGTTAATTTTTTAATTGTGTTGGGTGGGGACGGGACAATATTAAGAGCAGCTCGTCTTATGCAACATAATCAAATACCTATGTTGGGTATTCGTTTTGGCCGTTTGGGCTTTCTTGCCGAATTATCAGAACAAACCTATGAAAAAGAATTGATCAATATCCTAAAAGGCGAATATCGTTTAGATGAACGAATGGTTTTGGAAGCTAAGATAGGCAATAAACCGGAGTTTCTCTATGCTTTAAATGATGTTGTGATCTTTCGTTCACATTCATCTAAATTGATTACTTCAGATGTGTATATCGACGATGATTATATGAATACTTTTCGCAGTGATGGACTTATTGTTGCCTCTCCAACCGGCTCGACCGCTTATTCCATGTCTAGCGGAGGTCCTATTGTAACACCGGGGATCAATGCGGTTATTATCAATCCGATCTGTCCCCATATGCTGTCTAATCGTCCGACAGTAATATCCGGAGATTCGAATATTGTGATCCGTTTCAAGGAATTGGATGATGGATGTACGATCAGTTTTGACGGCCAGCAAGATATTCTGGCTCACAAGGACACCATTATCAGAATTAAGAAAGCTCCTTATAAGGTCAAATTGGTTCGCTCGGTTCAAAATGATTTCTTTTCTGTGGTGAGAAATAAATTAAAATGGACACAATAATAGTGTATGTTGCGACGCGATGCATCACGTTGGTACTAAATTAAATATAAAAAGTAAAGACCTGACAGATGGTCGAAGAAGAAGGTAAAGTTTCTAATGCTAATTTTAAATATAAATCTTGATTCTTGGATTTTGGATCTTGATTTTTGAGGTACTTATGGATTATATACGATTAAAGAATATGGTGTTTTACGGTTATCATGGAGTTGAGGAAAGTGAAAAGATCCTCGGTGCCAGATTTGAGCTGGATCTTGTAATCGCGGCGGATCTTAAAAAAGCATCCGAATCGGACAATCTAAACGATACGATCAATTATGAAGCTATTTACCATGATATCGAGTCCATAGTCACGAATGAAAAAAAACACCTTATTGAGGCACTGGCAGGTGAGATTGCTCGAACAATTAAAGATAAATATGAAGGTATAGAGCGGATTACGGTTATTGTCCGCAAACCAAGTGTACCGATCAAAGGCATTTTGGATACCATAGAAGTGGAAATAACTTATTAACAAATAAAACGAGTGCAGATATGAAAAAAATATTGATCTTTATTACCATGATTGCAGTAATGTTTTCTTGTGCCGATACGACTAAAAAATCACCGGCAGTTATTGGCAATATGACATATGCGGAAATTGATTCAATGCTTCGCATTAATGCCAAAAATGATCTGACGATCACCGAGCGTATCAATTTGTATTCCGAGATGTTCCTGGGAACGCCTTACAGCTGGACGGCAACGGGTGACGGTCCATATGCTTTGCTTGAGACCTATCCTTTGGTGAATTTTCAGGAAACGAACTGCATGGTCTATTGCGAACATGTACTGGCTCTCTCAATTTCCGATTCCTGGGACAATTTTTTCAACAATCTCCAACAAATTCGCTATAAAGATGGATTGATCGGCATGAAAACCCGCAATCATTATACTATGGCGGATTGGTTGCCCGAAAACAGTTGGATCCTTGATGACGTATCAGCCGAGGTGGGTGGTGAATATACCGCTTCTATGACCCGTACCATTTCTCATGAGAATTTTTTCAAAGGAAAAGGTATGAATGATATGCGCTACATCAAATTGGATCGCAGTATTACGGTTGATTATGTTCCAATGAAACATATGAAAGATGTAAAAGACCGGATAAAAAATGGTGATATTGTTGCTGTACTTTATGCTAATAAGGATAATGTTTTTTCTGCCCATATGCTTATGATCGTTGAAAAAGACGGTGATCTCTATTTCCGTGAGGCTTCAACCTCAAATTACTCAACTTTTGAAACAGAATTTGATAAATGGCTTGAATGGAAAGGGACTCAGGAGAAATATGCGGGGATCGCATTTATGCGAGTTAAAGATGACCTGAATAATAAAAATGCCGTAGTTTTGCCTTGGCGAATTTCTGAGCTTAAAAGAAAATAAATAAGAACGATCATGAAAAAATTACTCCTTACTATCTTGGGTCTTTCACTTCTTCTTTCCCTATTTGCAGCGGAAAGAGGGAAAGTATATCTGGTAGTCGGATCAGACACCTCAATTTGGGATGGCCTATCTACCGGCGTATACGGCAATCGATATTTTCTATCTTCCTTATATTCCGATCCCTCGCGTAATGGCTTTGCAGTAATGGATACATCTTTTCGTTATCAGCTTCGTGATAGTTATGGAACACACATGAAGATAAGCTGGTGGATGATGGCAGGGAATGTCTTCGAACTATCAAAAAATTGCAATATTCCGATCAAAAGAAATGTCACGCTTTATTTAATGAAAAAATATCATCATGATGCGATCGATCTCTATGATGATCAGTTAACGCTGCACTATCACACTTATTACTGGTCCGATCCGGATGGAGACGGGATCTATGCCTATGAGATAGCACCTGATTTTCTTTTGAATCTGGAAGATTATGAAAAAACTTTAAATACCTTTCTGATTGAAGATGATGTTTTCCCCATTTCTTTTAGAAGCGGTTGGATGTATATGGATGAACATTGGCAGGACTATCAGGAACGATTCATTCCTTTTGATATGTCGGATTGTTGGACTACGCTAAGTAATGGATCCGTTCCATTTCATCCGAATGCCGATAACTACAGACTTGAAGGCAATATGGAACAGTGGCGGGTGCGCTCGGTTTGTTTTACCTCCCTGTATTCGATGACAACAAGCTTGAATACGATTTTTGATCAGGCTGCAGCCGGTAATGATCAAATGTTATGTCTATGGTCGCATCTTCCTCAGACGGATTTTTTAACCGGCTTGGATAGCGTTAACAATTTAGCTCATCGTTTAAGTGAAGAGGATAGCGTTGATTTCCTATATTGCAAAGATGTAGAAGCCATGAGACTGTGGATCGATCCTGATGACACTATTCCACCTATTCTGACCGTGAATGAGATCGTTGAGGGGAATGATATTCGTTTTGATATTGAGACGGATGGTCCGGTTTTTCAATCTGAAGAACCTTATGTTGCTCTCAAGACGATGTATGAGACCTACGAAAGATTATCCTGTACAAAGACGGGTGAAAATAGATGGGAAACCATAAAAGCAATCCCGAAAAAAGAAATAGCAAAGATCGCCGTTGCCGTTTGCGACAGTGTGGGGAACCAGACAAAAGTTCATCTTGATTATGTCCCGGATGATATTTTTATCGATGAAAAAGATAATGAATTTCTTGAACTCGCGGGCGTTTGGAGTGACTATACAAGTGGAGAGCTATGGAACTTGGATGCTCGCCTATTAAATGGTACAGGATCTTTTACTGTTACCCCGGACATCCCGGAAGATAGAATATACAATATTTTCTTTCATGGTCCGGGTTCTACGACAGATTCGGCACGGGTCATTGTTGAGAACAGCAGTATTAACGATACGATCACATATAACTCACGTTTGCTTGGTTCCGATAAATGGCAATATGCAGGATTTCATGAATTGGAAAGCGGTCCGGGAAATAATATTACATTTGAAAATCTTGATTCCAATCTGACAATGGGTATTGATGTCGTCAGGATCTCACCACTTATTGCCGATAAACATTTAAAAACAGATCATGACATCTTGACTTTTGATGATGTTTCGCTTGGTGATTCTGCTACGCTTTATCTTGGATTATCTAATTTAGGAAAAGAAGAATTGGAGATCACTTCGCTATCTGTGTTCGGCAGTAAATTGATCATTGATGAAGAATTTCCACTTGTTCTTCAGCCCATGGAAATAAAAGAGATCCCCATAACATTTACTTCCGGATCTTTTTGTGAATATAACGATGTCATTTGCATCAAAAGTGATGACCCGCAAAATCCACTTAAATACATCCCGGTTTTTGCTAGCTCTTTAAGCTATTATCGTCTTATTGATAATGATGATGCCGAAGGTTATACTGAATATGGCTCCGCATGGTTTACCAGTACGGCTGTTGCATCAAAGAGCACAAGTCGGTGTATTTTTAATCATACGGCCAATTTTGGTGCTTATGCGGATTTTAGTATCCAACTTGAACTAAGCGGTCGTTATGATATAAGATTTATTGTCCCAAAGACCAGCAATGCACATAAAAATGCAGCTTATATATTGATCATTGACGGCACAGCTCGGGATACCGTGTATATTGATCAAAATACCGATAGTGGTGGCTTTGTATCGATCGGAGAATATGATTTGCCAAAAGATATTCCCGTCACAGTAAGAGTTCAAAATAACGGAGGCGGATCGACCAACACCGTGCTTCGTGCCGATGCGGTCAAGTTTATTCTGCTCGAAGAAAAATTTGTTTCATCGATCAATGTAGCGGGTATTCCGGATGAATTTAAATTATATCAGAATTATCCTAATCCTTTCAATCCCGGTACACAAATTTGTTTTGCTTTACCGCAAGACAGTAAAGTGATCATTGATTTCTTTGATCTTCAGGGCAAAAAGGTTGACGATGAAAT
>CAYPTO010000083.1:777-5932 GCA_964413625.1 uncultured bacterium | reverse complement strand
ATATTATCAAAGAATCGTTGCGGCATTTTGGGGATATCTTCGGGCATATACAAGCCCTTATCCTTTGGAAGTCGCTGTAGTACTGCGGTTCTAAGGTCAACGGATTCGACTGTATGATTTGTGCTAAAATATTTCATAATTACAGGTCTTAAGGTTTTGGGTTTAAGGATATGTAGCTCATCATTTATAATTTATGGTTTATCATTCACATTTTCAATATTTCGTATTAAGTTGCTGTCAGATTATTTTAAGGAGTCCTAAATGAAACGCTTTACCGGAATACTTGTTTTTGCTGCCTTGATCCTCGTTATTTTTTCTTGTTCTACCGGCTATACTTCTACAGACGGAACTGATCTTGAAAAATATCTTTCACCTGAAAGTTTACAGGTCTTAACTCAAAATCCCGATTCTACGATCTGGATCATTGATGTGCGGCCAGAGAGTGCGTATAACAATGGTCATATCCCAACTGCCAAAAGCTTTCCATCCCGAGACATCTTGAATCGTTTGAACGAACTTCCCAAATCACAAAATCTTATATTCTATTGTGAGACCGGTGGGCGAGCTCAAATGGTTATCAATAATCTTGAGAATGAAGGCTATACACGTATGTTCAATTGGGGCGGCTATACACGATGGCCGTATGATCCGGTAACTGAAGAATAGAAGTATGGAGAAAAGAGTAAAGAGAAGATATTTCTTTTATGTTACTCATCCATATAATTTCAGAACAAGGAGCGCAGATATACGATTTTCGAAGTAAATATTCACTTCGCAGTTCTAAATTCGTTAATCCTTGTTCGATATTCATTTCAAGACATACAATGAATCATTCAATATATCAAACAACTAAAGTCTATTACAATATTTCAGTGCCTCGGCGATTGATCTTCGAAACATATATCTCATTCTCAATTTCATAATCTGCATAGATCTTCCCCATTTCAACCGCAATTTCTTCAGCAGAATTTTTACCCTTACATAAAGCAAAAATAGTCGGGCCCGATCCGGAAATTCCGCAGGCCAGAGCACCCGCTTCAAGAGCTGCAGTCTTTACCGCATCAAAATGGGGCAGAAGATTTTTCCTGGCCGGTTCTGCGATTAGATCCACCATGGACCGCGAGATCAAATCCCAATCATTTGTATGCAAAGCATGAACAAAAGCGGCCAGATGGGCACTTTGTTTCACCACAAGATCCCGTGGCAAGGATTCAGGCAGTACGGCGCGCGCATCGCGTGTGGCTACCGCCACATCGGGATGCACGACGGCACACATTAATTGGGACGGAAAAGGTAAAGAAATAATATCAAGCGGATCATATGAGCGGATAAGTGTAATTCCACCCAGCAGTGCCGGCGCCACGTTATCAACGTGGGGCGCGCCGCAGGCTAATTTCTCACCCTCCATGGCAAAAGGGATCAATTCTTCTCTCGTAAAAGGCTTTCCGAAATACTCGTTGGCCGCAACTGCCGCCGCGACAGATGATGATGCCGATGAACCCATGCCGCTTTGCAAGGGTAAACCCTTCAAAAGTCGTATCGCAAGCGCATCATCGCGCTTTAATGCATTCAGCATGGATTGAACAACTACTCCGACAACATTTTTTTCGGTTTCAATGGGCAATTTTCCATTGTCACCTTGAATTTCGACAAGCTTGACACCGGGTTCCGTTCCGGCTTCTATGCTGACAATATCACCCGGACGCTCTAGGGCAAGTCCGAGACAGTCAAATCCAACGGACACATTACCAATACTTGCAGGGGCAAATGCAGAGATGTTTTTAGTCTTCATAATAACCCTTTGCTACAAGGAGTTCAGCGTTTAATATCGCTCCACCTGCCGCACCGCGAACGGTATTGTGCGATAAAACGGTAAATTTATAATCTAAGATGGCACAATCCCGTAAGCGACCGATACTAATGGCCATGCCGTTTCCCAGCTCACGATGCAAACGAGGCTGAGGGAATCTTGAATCGTCAAAATAGTAAATAACCGGATCCGGTGCGAAAGGTAATCCCAGTTTTTGGGGCTCAGATCGATATTCTTTCCACACTCGTATGATCTCTTCTTTTTTAGCGGGTTTTTTAAATGATAAACTGACCGATTCCATATGACCGTTGATCACAGGTACTCGATTGCATTGTGCGGAAAGTACCAGATCTGAAAATTCTACCTTCCCGTCTTTCAATTCACCAAGAATCTTTAATGTTTCGATCTGCATTTTTTCTTCTTCGCCGTCAATATAGGGGATCATATTGTCAATAATATCCAAACTTGATACCCCGGGATAGCCTGCACCGGATAATGCCTGCATGGTAACAACCGACACTTTATCCAAACCAAAAGTATCATCCAATGGCTTTAAAGCCATGACCAATCCGGTAGTTGAACAATTCGGATTTGTCACGATCTTGCCTTTATATTTTTGTTGCTCGATCAAGGTAAGATGATCCGGATTGATATCCGGGACCAATAATGGCACATCTTCGGACATACGGTGGTTCTTTGCATTTGAGATCACAATATAACCCGCTTCGGCAAATGCTTCTTCAATTGGACCGGCGACTGCCGCATCCAAACCGCTAAAAACGATCCTGCAGGGCAAATCCGGCTCACATCTCGATACTACCATGTTCGCAACACGCGTGGGAATGGATTTTGTCTGAAACCAATTGGCCGCATGCTTATAAAGTTTCCCGACAGAGCGTTCCGAGGCACCCAAAGCAGTGATCTTGAACCATGGATGGCCATCCAAGAGTTCAATGAATTTTTGTCCAACACTTCCGGTTGCACCGAGAATACCTACGGGGATTTTATTTTTCAATTGTTCCATTTTTTTATTTCCTTTTGCTCGATTTATTTTTTTTGTTTCGTTGCAGTATAGGTATAATGGTTTAGAGTTTAAGGTTTAGGGTTTAAGGTCAGTAAATTACTATCCATCATTCAACAATTATCATTTAGACGCGATATTCCGAAGCATCTGAGTAAGGGAGTAGGATTCTTTTCAATTATCAATTGTTTTCATTTTACGATTTACGTTTTACGTCTTACGGTTTCACATGAGACGCGATCAATCGCGTCTTTACATATCGTTCAAATATATTTTTAGTTTACAGTTTACAAATACTTTTGCCTTTATACTTTTGCCCTTTGCCTTTTCTTATTCGTGTACCATACGAAGTACATCCCCCATCATACCGCCGGCTGTAACGATTGCTCCGGCCCCGGCTCCTTTTATGACCAATGGATTAATGGGATAACGCTCGGAATAAATGGCGACAATATTGTCGGGTCCCGATAAGTTGTAAAATGGATGTCCTGCATCAATTTCTTCAACGGCGATCTTGATCTTGCCTTCGGATATATTGGCAATATAACGTAAAACTTTTCCATCTTTTTGTAAGCGTTCAAGACGTTCATACCATTTTTTATCATCTTTGGCAAGAAAATTCATGGCCTCGTTAATACTTTTGGCTTTTATGCAGGCTTCTGAGATCAACGCTTCGGGATCAGCGTCGGACATTTCCAATTCATAACCTATTTCGCGAGCAAGAATAAGTGCTTTCCGTGCGACATCCATGCCGCTAAGATCTTCCCGGGGATCGGGTTCTGTAAATCCTTGCTCTTTGGCAAACAGAACGGTATCGGAAAATGAGCGGGCCAAGGAAAAGGTATTGAAAATATAACTCAAAGTACCCGAAAGAATGGCCTCAATGCGCCGGATCTTATCGCCGGTCTCCAACATGCTTTGTACCGTTGAAATCACAGGCAAACCTGCACCAACGGTTGACTCGGAGCGATATTCCACCCGCTGTTCAAGCGCAGTATTTCGTAATAAAGAATAATAGTCCATCGATTCGGTATTGGCGATCTTGTTGGGCGTTACCAGGGATACACCGGAAGCTAAAATGTCATTGTATCTTAGGGCGATATCCTTACTTGCCGTGCAATCCAGACAAATTTTACGGGCAGTCGGATCGTCTTTCATGGTCTTGATAAATTGATCTATATTAGCCGTTTTGCCTTTTTCTTCAAGCGCCGTGAGGACTTTTTCTCTGTTCAGTCCACTGGCCCTCAGCAGCATTTTGCGACTGTTCGTCACGCCATTCAATTGCAAATCAGTATTTTTCAGCAAATCAATAAAAGCAGTCGCGACCAATCCGCTTCCTATGCAATAGACCGCGGTCTTTTCTTTAATCGGAAATAATGAGCGATGCAGAACATTGATGGCTGTTTGGCTGTCTTTCCCGGCGATCACAACAGAAATATTGCGCTCGGAAGATCCTTGTGAAATCGCCTTAACATTGATCTTTTGTCGCCCTAGTGCCGAAAATACTTCCGCCGCAATTCCGGGTTTGTGCTGCATTTTATCTCCGACCACGGCGATAATAGCGGTATCATTTTCGGGAATAATATCATCTATCATGCCGGCCTCCATTTCAAGTTGAAATGTTTCTTGCAATGCGGCAACAGCGGCATGTGATTTGGCGGCATCAATGGCAAAACATATACTGTGCTCGGATGATGCCTGAGTGATTAGAATAATATTGATCTCGTGGCGGGCCATGCAATCGAATAAGCGTGCCGATATGCCGCGAACACCCACCATACCGCTCCCCTGCATACGCAAAAGAGCCACATGATCGATCGAAGCAATACCCGTTGCATGAAAATCAGTGCCAATGCCAATATTTGAGATAATAGTTCCGGCCTGTTCCGGATGAAAGCTGTTTCGTATATGAATAGGTATATTTTTTTTCATGGCCGGGATCATGGTAGGTGGAAAGATCACTTTGGCACCAAAATGCGAAAGTTCCATGGCATCTTCATAAGAAATATTCGGAATAGCAAATGCATCCGCAGTAATGCGAGGATCGGCGGTCATCACGCCATCCACATCGGTCCAGATCACGATCTCATCGACATCAAGTGCAGAACCAAGAATAGATGCGGTATAATCAGAGCCGCTACGTCCCAGTGTCGTAGTCTCACCTTCTTTGCTTGATGCAATAAAACCGGTACAAACACATGATTTTCCCATGTCTGCAAATCGAGCTATAATTCTCTTATTCGTTTAGGCAAAATCAACCTGCGCCGCGCCATGACGAGCATCTGTAATAATGATATCACGCGTATCACAGATATCACAATCGA
>CAYPTO010000083.1:0-767 GCA_964413625.1 uncultured bacterium | reverse complement strand
AAGTTCTGGGCGAGTCAAAAGATGGTTAATCCTACAACTCATGATAAGATCATGGGTCCGAGGTGTCTCTTCGTGCAAAAGGAACAATCCGTTGAGAGTATCGCGTATTTCATGGAATATTTCCGACATGCCCGTCAGTACTTTTTTACGCAGATCGGACATGATCAATGAAAATACGATCTGTTCATGTCGGGAAATTAAATCGTTCAGAACTCCTTTGTATGAAGGATCACCGGTTTTGGCAAGATCGCATAAGTCAATAAGCGTATTCGTAACACCGCCTAAAGCTGAAACAACCGTAATGACCTGTACGTTTTCCCGTTGTTTTTTTTCAATTATATCCAAAGCCCTCGAAATACATTCCGCATCAGCTAAAGAAGATCCACCAAATTTCAATACGACTCGTTTCATGATTATCCAAACTTTTAATTGCAACAAATTTATACTATTATTCGGTGTTATCAAATATTTTTTGACAATATTTCGATAATATTTGATTTATTGGTTTTATTTTATAAGTATTTTATGATATAGACGATGATATTATCCCGGAATGATTGCTACAACAAACAACAGATATGTCATCCCGAAAAGAGCGCCATCGACAATCTTTCCGGGATGACATGATTGGTGTTATAAAGTTATATATATAAAAAAGCTCGACATTCAACTACGCAAAAGCTTCGTTGGATAAATTTCAAGCCCTTACTTTATACTTTCTACTTTGTATTTATTACTTTACTTTTGTTTTTTGCCTTTTATTCCGT
>CAYPTO010000082.1:0-5988 GCA_964413625.1 uncultured bacterium | reverse complement strand
GATCTCATCGATAAACAACTTCCCTGAACGCATTTTTTTGAATTTGAACTTATTCGCAAGAACTTTAGCCGAACCGATATCATCACCAAAAGAAAAACCACCCGGAAAATTCAAGATATCATAGTTATGGATGGAATCCCGTTCTTGAAATAATTCATTTAAATGCAAAATAGTCGCTTCTGCTCCCAATAATTGGTATGCAGCCGCCATTTCCTCTTCGCAATTTATACCAAATCCGGTTACTACCAGAGCTTTTACCATGATATTTCCTTTATTTTCTTAACCCCTTACCCCAGGCTTCAAACAGGTCCCGGATCTTGGAATTAATAACTTCTTCACCCTCAATAATGATCGTCATATTGTCTTCATTGTTTACAAAGCCCAATTTCTTACAATCCTTATCAAAGAGTTTTTCAAAATCTTTGGCCTTGCCTTCTGGAACTGAAACAACAAAACGGGAATGTGATTCAGCAAAAAGCTCTGCCAATACCCCGATTTCAGTTTCAGAAATGCTTAAGCTGCACCCTTTGTTACCACCGAATGCAGATTCCGCCAAAGCAACCGCCAATCCGCCGTCCGATATATCGTGTGCAGATGCGATCAATTTTTGTTCATTCGCTTTTGCCATTTTATCATAAATACGTTTCGCATCGTCTTTTCGAACCTTTGGCACATTTGCTCCTAAAACATCAAAAAGAGCATAACATTCCGAACCACCCAATTCATTGTAGGTTTTTCCAACCTGATAGATCACATCACCGGCTTCTTTAAAATCGGATGTAATCGTTTTACGGACATCATCTATCTTGGCAGCCATGGAATAAAGAATGGTAGGCGGAACAGATATTTTTACATTGCCTTTTTTAAAATCATTCTTCATACTGTCCTTGCCGGAGGTCAGAGGTATATTGAAATAGGTCGCCATATCATATAACGCTTCATTCATTTTCACCAATTGGGCAAGTTTATACTTTCCATCGGGATTTTTATTTTCGTCATACAGGGAATCCGGGACACAGAAATTGTCGTTTACTGTCCAAAAAATGCCATCTTTTTCATTAGGATTGGGTAGTTTACCTCCCACAGCAATGATCTGACGGATAGCTTCATCGAAAGAACCGGCCGACATTTCGTAGGCATCAATATCGCCATAACGTGGTATAATACCATTTGAAACCGCAACACCGGTAAAATCTTTATGATTTATTCTGATCACGCCGGCGTCCTGAGGGGCATTCCCGTTTTCACCCATCAAGGGCTTAATGATCGTTTTGCCCTTGACCTCATGATCGTAAACTCGAATCACCGGATCTTTGGAGCAAATGTTCAGACTTCCCATCAATTGCAGGAGAATATCATTGTTATCGGCATCTACTATACCCGGTTCCTGAAGTTCTGGAGTCTTCCATTCGGCTTCCATATATTTTTTAGGGACGGCATTATGCATAAAATCAAGATCAAGATAAGCGGCCCGTTCTTCTTTATAACGGATATCAAGATAACCGGAATTCGTAAAATAACCGATATCGGTCACTTCCACTTCAAAATCTCTGGCCATATCGAAAAGAGCGTCTTTTTTATCCGGTTCTACCACAAAACTCATACGTTCTTGCGACTCTGATACAAAAATCTCCCAAGGTTGCAGGCCATGGTATTTCAAAGGTGCATTACCCAGTTCAACAACTGCACCGCCTGTGATCTCGGCCAACTCGCCGATGGATGAGGATAAACCGCCCGCGCCGTTATCTGTAGAAGATTTCAACAAACCGGCTTTTGCGGCTTTTTCCATGAAATCAGACATGTTTTTTTGTGTTATCGGTGAACCGATCTGCACAGCTGAACGTGGAGAATGCTCATCGATCTCTAAAGAGGAGAATGTCGCACCGTGAATACCGTCTTTTCCGATTCTTCCACCCGCCATTACAATACGATCACCTGTGTCAATGGGTTTATCCCAGGAAGGTCTTCCATTATAATACATTGGCATCACTGCAGCTGTTCCGCAATAAACCAAAGGTTTACCACGGAAACGATCATCAAAAACTATAGAACCGTTGATCGTCGGTATCCCGGATTTATTACCACCATCTTCGATCCCTTTGACCACACCGGACATAATCCGGCGGGGATGTAACATACCTTCCAGTAATTCACCGTCATAGTAGGGCGATCCAAAGCATAGAACATTTGTATTGAATAAACATTTTCCGCCACCGACACCGGTTCCCATGGGATCGCGATTCACACCGACAATACCCGTTAATGCACCTCCGTATGGATCCAGCGCTGATGGACTGTTGTGTGTCTCAACTTTCCAGATAAATACGCTTTCGTTATCGATTTTGACCACACCGGCATTATCGTTGAAAACTTTTAAAATCCAGTCATTTCCGCCTTTTTCAAAGCGTTCGCGAATAACTTTGGTGGAATTATAAATATATGATTTGAACAGAGAATCGATGGTCTTCTCTTCTCCGGTATCAAGATCTTTATAGCTAATCAGTGCATTGAATTCTTTATGCTTACAGTGCTCGCTCCAGGTTTGTCCTAACACTTCCAATTCGCAATCGGTGGGGATATCACTCATACCAATTTTTTCCCGAATTTCTTTTGTTTTATCTGAAAGAAAGTAATCTTTGATCGTCTGCATTTCTTTAAGATCCAATGAAAGCAGCATATTTTTTGAGAGTTCCACCAGCTCTTCATCACCGAGATCAATTTCGATCTTATCGATACGAACATCGCTCTTGATCAGAACGGTTGGTACATAATTGATCTTACTTGTTAATTTTCCATACTCAATATGATTGATCAGAGGATTTCCCAAAAGATCATTACCAAGTGTTTCCAGATTCTCATTTGAAAGAACTTTTTCAATGTAATAGTACTCACCTGTAAAGATGAATTGTTCGCCACTGGAAATATCCACATTGAAATAATCGGCATAGGTCTTTTGTGCGGATACACCCTCATCGTCTGTTACACCGGGCAATTTTGCCATATAAAGGTGACGTTGGAATGACGTATCCGTAAATAGCTTGTCCATGTAGATATCATGCAAGATCGCATCTTTCAGCGTTTTCTCTGCAAATTCAAAGATCTCTTCTTTTGTCTTATCGGATAAAATTGTAAATATTTTGGATACACGGATAAGTCCTGTTGTAATTTGAAAATACCGCTTTGCGTCCTGCTCAAGAGCTTTCCCGGCGACATCCGGAATATTATCTTTTAGCATCAACTGGATCGTATAGGTATTCACTCTGTCTCCTTTATTTAGTCGTGCTTCACTTTATAGCTCAATTTCTGAGGATCAAGTCCCTTGGTATCAATAATGATTTCAGCTTTTTCAATGATCGTACCGCAAATCTTAGCTTCATATGTTAGTTTTGCAGCATCTCTGATGATCGTTTCCGCTTCGCCGGAGGGAACCACCAGCAACATACCGTTACCCATATTCCAAAGTCGATAGGCCTGTTCTTCAGAGACCTTACCAATTTCTTGGATATCCACCATAACAGGAAGCGGTGCATAAATATCATTCAATTCGGCGCCATAACCCGAGACTTTTAATACTCGTCCAAAATTATCACCCAAACCACCACCTGTGACATGGCAAATACCTTTAATTTCATAACCTGCTTTGCGCAAACTTGTGATCAAGGGAGTATAGATCAATGATGGTACCAAGAGAGCTTCACCCCAGGTGCTATCGCAATAAGGATGCTCATGCCATTCCGGTCCATAATTATCTTCCATAATGCGGCGCAAAAGAGAATAGCCGTTTGATCGGAAACCGCGACTTTTCAAAGAGATCACAGTATCACCCGGTTTGACATCGGCACCATCAATGGGATCCAAGCCCTCGGGTAACATGGAAACACCGGCCGCACACCAATTAAAATGCATTTTATCGCCATAGCCACCGACACGGTTTCCCATTTCAGCGATTTCACCGCCTGTAATGACAACTTTGGCAAAATTTGCCGCTTCATTCAATCCCTGCATCAATTTATCAATGATATCGTGATCCAGATGATCCACATCAAGGATATTGGTCATATTAACCGTCTCCATGCCGTTCGCTGCCAAATCATCGGCGGTCATTGCGATCAGATCATATCCGATCGTATTATAAATTTCCGTCCGTTCAGCTAATTCGATCTTGGTCCCAATTCCATCGGAAGACATGCCAACCCTGACACCACGGAAATTCATAATATTGGAAAATGAACCGTCAACATCAAGTTCGGGATTACCTTCACCCGCTGAACGATTTGAAAAAGTTTTTTTAGCCCACGCGTAGGCAGTGCGGGAACATTGATTTCCTAAATCAATATTTACGCCGCTTTGAGGTGTCTTGGACATATGTATCCTCTTATTTTATTGGGATATAGAATGGATATTTTTTTTGCAACCCTACCACAAGCCAAAAGTCGGTATTTTCTGGCTTAGATACAATAATTTTTTTGGGAATTTTAATGATGTAGAGACGCAAGATCTTGCGTCTCTACGAATGTGCATTATTTATGCAAATCCATCAATGCCTTGTATATCCGCACATTCACCATAGCACCGGTGATCCCGGTATGAAATTCGGCAACATGAGGTTCATCTTCGATCTGATAATATGCCATGAATTCATCCGCTTGCGGATCAGTATATCCCATTCCCCACAGCATGGATGGAATATCAAGAATGAAATAGTGATACATTTCGCGCCAACTGTGGTCGGCATGGCGGAATAAATGGTCTAAAAATGCCGAGTCAAAGTGGGAGTTATAGGCTACCATTAAAACCTGTTTATCACCACAGACCCTGTGGTGGAAAGACAATATGGAATCTACGGCATTATCAATAGAAAAAGCTCCACGCTCTCGCCATAACTGTGCATTAAAAGCATTACAATCGTATGCACCCTGTTGAAGTCGTTCGGGATGCTCGGGTTGGATCAAAAGAAAAAGGCTATCGATCTTGTTCCCCTGAACATCTGTGATCACCAAACCAATATCGATCATTTCATGATATCCGGGAATCAATCCGGTTGTTTCCACATCAATATGTGCGAGATATCTTGCATCATTGCCAAGGTCTGAGATGGGCATCAGATCGTTATTTTTCGAACACGAGAATAATAATAATGTGATACAAACAATAGCTGAAATCTTTTTCATTTTTACTCCGTTTTATAAGCTAAAATTAAATGTCATTCCCAATAATAAAATATGCTCATTAAAATCAATCAGAACCGACGGTGTGTCTTTATAAGCATACATGTATTTGTAAACTCCATACAAACCGAATTTCCATAATATTCTTACATTTATCCCAGCTTCAAAATTCAGATACCATGTTTTCCCATAGATCTCTGCCGGAAGAGCACTTTCAATTGGTACTTCCATGATTCCAAATCCGCCACCTGCGAAAATATTTAAGCGTTCCCAGGCGAAAAGCTTATCCATGTAGAGCAGACTGTAAGTGCTCGCTCCCGCTATCTCATAATCATGTGTTGGAGAGGGACTGTTCGTGTAATATTCACCCGAAAATGACATGACCAGTGGAAAATTCTTAAATTTGACATCCAATGTCAATTCTCCACCGCCAAGCTTCCCGATGGGCGATCGCTCGTCAATAAACCCACCCTGCCCCGATCTGATCGTCAAATCGAATGTTTTTTCGGCCAAAACCAATGTCGGGACCACAATAAATATCATGATCAGGCATAAGGACTTTCTCATTTTAATTACCCTTCATTACGAGTCACAAATTAATATTTTGCCCCGGCCAAAGCGGCAATAATATTCATCACTATAGGCACTCCATAAATAACACCCAGTGTAATCAGTTTTTGCTTCATTGTTTTGCGAGTGATCACGAATATTGCACCGGCAAAAAATAGAAAATAACCGACGATAAGGATCAACCAGATGCCGACGAATGTGCGATTCCATAAAGCATATTCCCAAATAAGAAGGTCAGCTTTATTCAATA
>CAYPTO010000081.1:3593-6119 GCA_964413625.1 uncultured bacterium | reverse complement strand
TGACGATTATCACATATGGAAATTCCGAGTACTAATAATGCGATGAAATGATTATCTTGGCATTTTAGAAGGACGATATATGAGTATCGCTAAAAGCTATAAAGAATTAAGAGTATATAAGAAATCATATGATGCGGCTATGGAAATATTTGAATTATCAAAAGATTTTTCTCAAAGTGAAATATATTCACTAATAAGCCAGATAAGGAAATCTTCCGGATCGGTATCTGCAAATATAGCTGAAACATTTAGACGTAAAATCTATCCTAAATCATTCATATCAAAAATAAATAAATGTTAAGCAAAAGCAACTGAAACTCAAAATTGGATAGATTACTCTTTTGATTGCGGATATATCAATCAAAATGTTAGAGACAGACTTTATCACACTTACGATGAGGTCATTGGAATGCTGGTTAACATGCGACTTACTGCAGATAAATGGAAACCCTGCTAACTCTCATACTCCACTCTAATACCCCGAATTCCGAATCCCAACACCCCGAACTCCAAAAAATGCCTTTTAAAACCTGTATAAAAGAGCTAAATTTCCTTTTACATAGGAGGCAAAATGAATAAAAAGAAAAACAATTCTTACAATACACCATGGCGAAAATCGGCGACCGCTATTTATAAAAAAGCTGTCGACGGCAGGATCTACGGAACTTTCGAGGTTGAAATGGACCCTGTTCTTGATTATATCAAAAAACACAAGGAAAAAGGCATACGCATTACTATAACTCAAATCGTAATGACGGCTATCGGCAGGGCTATTGCTCTTGATGTTCCAGATGTAAATGTTTACATAAAACGTGGTAATGTAATTAAGCGTGATAATGTGGGAATTTTTACCGCAGTCATGAAAAATAAAAGCAGTGAAATGGGCGGTTTTGTGCTCCGAAACATTGAAGATAAAAGTATTTTTGATATTACAAAAGAAATGGATGAACGGGTTGCAAAATCAAAACAAGCTGATTATGAAGAAGGAGCAGCACAATCCAAAAACATTCTTGCTTCCATGGGTTGGCCTTTGCGTAATTTTGTATTTAATTTTATTCGTTGGTGGCATATTAAACTCGGAAAAGAAATGAAAGCTTTTAACATATATAATGACAGTTTTGGTTCAGCCATGGTAACCAATATCGGTCATCATGATCTGCAATTCGGATTTCCGGCTTTACTTCCGATCGCCAATATTCCACTAATTGCTGCTTTAGGTAAAATTGAAGAAAAACCGGTCGTACGAAATGGTGAGATCGTGATAAGGAATATTATGCCGGTCGGTGTAACGCTGGACCATCGGATCTTTGATGGATCTCAAAGCGGTCTTCTGGCGACGGTTGTTCGTAAATATCTTCTTGATCCCAAATGTTTGGAAATACCGGCTTCGGAAATTTTGAAGAAAAATGCAGAAGAAAAATAGATTTAATCCTGATAATAATAAGGGCGTATTTATACGCCTTTTTTTATATCAATAAGAAATTGTCATTGTATATTGCCTCAAAGGCAAAAAAAGCATAAAATTAAGCAAAACAAAAACAAAGGAAGCAATAAGCGAAGGCTGGAAGGATCTATTCATGATTCGGTGTTTTGTAACATGAATAGATTTTCTCCAACCTTCGCTCTATTGAGTTACGAAGGGGTCGAAATGACATAAAACTGTTAAGTGTAGAGACGAAGCATTGCTTCGTCTTTACTATATTGGTTTATTGTTTTTCTGAGGAATTTTTCTCAAAAAATTTTGGAAAAATATTCAGCAATAACAATGCAAGAGCAATTCCCATACAATCAGCAAACCAATCTGCAAGATCGGATGTTCTACCGGGTGAGAAGCCCTGAAGAATTTCCGATAGTCCTGAATGAATAAGTGCGATGATCAATGACCAACGACGATTATACCAGATCTGCCAATGTCCTTCTCTGAATGAAAAGATCAGTGCTAAAGTTAATACAAAATAGGTGGAAAAATGCCAGATCTTATCAACTGAAAATACTTCATGAACAGGTAGAGATTCACTTGGAAGCAAAAGAACGACCATTAAGAAGACTGCATAAATGGCTGTTAAAACGAAGTAGATCAAAGATCGCCTGTCACTCATACCAGCACCTCGTCTTTTTTAATAACCGGCGGAATATTTTCAAGAATATCTGAAGCGATCATAGATCTGTTGCCAAGCACATCGGCCGCTGCTTGTCCGGCGGTACCGTGGTAATAAACGGCGATCAGAACAGCATCTTCGGGTTTATGTCCCTGTGCGATAAATGAGGCGATCAGGCCGGCAAGCAGATCACCGCTTCCGGCGGTGGCCATGCCGGGTGTGCCGGTGGCGTGTATGAACACGCGACCGGAAGGCAGTGCTGTCAGACTTGTGCTGCCTTTAAGATGCACGATCGTATTCGTATTAAGTGCCAGTTCAAGCGCACGCTCAATGGGCGCTTCAAGTACACCTTCAGTCCCAATGTTCATCAGCCGCGCAAACTCGCCCGTATGCGGAGTAATGATCAGATCTGTATTTTTATTCTTTA
>CAYPTO010000081.1:0-3583 GCA_964413625.1 uncultured bacterium | reverse complement strand
TTCTGCTTAAAAATTTCCAAAACATCGGGATTATAATTCTTTAGTTCTTCTTTTGTCAAATGGAACAGCGCGTCGGCATCCACCACAAGCGGAATGCTCGCTTTTTTTAATAGCGCGCGGACCAGTTTACCGGTCGCGGGCTTTCTACCCATTCCGGGACCCACTACCATGGTCCGACTTTTCTCCTGAAGCGCCAGGATCTGCGATAGATCGTTGTCAGTCAGAATATTTTTATTTTCTCCGGTTGTAACAATAGCTTCGATCATCTGCTTCAGGAGAAAAGGCTTTACCGTTTCGGGTACAAATGCGCGTAACATACCCGCGCCGCTTTTCAGCACTGCCAGTGACGCCAGCGTCACCGCACCCGGCATGGCGGCCGAACCACCTACGGCCAGCACCTGTCCTGCAGAATATTTGTGACCGGTCAATGCAACCGGATTTAATATTTCACGAACGAGATCATGATCGCAAAGATACATTTCGGGCTGTGCTTTCGTTAGGGAAGCCGCCGGATAATCCAATTCAACAAGCTTTAGTTGTCCTGTGTAAGACTTGGCATCTTGTAAAAAATTACCGGACTTATAAAAGCCCATGGTCAGGGTTTGTATTGCTTTTAATGCAGGACCCAATAATTTTCCGCTGTTTCCGCTGAGTCCCGAAGGTATATCAATGGCTATAACAGGCTGCTGTTTGTGCAGATCTTTTAAACATTGCATTAACTCTTTGAAATATCCCTCAACGGGGCGATCCAAACCCGTACCAAAAATAGCGTCAACCCAGCAACTGTTATCGCGCAGCAAAGAACTGAGTTCATGATCATGATGAATAAAATGTATGCTGATCTCCATTGATCGTATTGCCTTGTAAAAATGCAGAGCATCACCTTTTATTTCATGTTCTTTGGCAAAACAAAAGACCTCAATATTCTTTAAGAGCATTTCTTTTAATTTGATCGCGGTAACAAAACCATCTCCGCCATTATTGCCTTTACCGCAAAATATCTGAACATGCTGAATGTTATGTTCTTTACAGAGTTTATGAGTAGCCACTGCAACCGCTGTGCCTGCCGCAAGCATCAACTTTGTTCCGCTGATACCTTTGATCTTTATGGCGTCATAGTCAATTGCCCGGGCACTTTCAGCCGTTACAATGCGTTTCATTTAATATCTCCGGATAAATGGTTGACGATATCAAGAATATCTTTAATACGTGTGATCTCAAAATCTCCGCCATGATCTTTTGTGTTAAAAACATCTCCGTAGCGGGCAAATACGGTTATCATGCCAATATTTTTGGCTCCGGTCATATCACGTTCTGCCCAATCACCGACCATGATAGAATCTTCAGCCTCAACACCTAATTTCTTAAGTGCCAAACGAAAAGGCTTGGGTGAGGGTTTGAATTCACCTGTATCACTGTGGGTAACCACCACATCAAAA
This sequence comes from uncultured bacterium, assembly GCA_964413625.1. GTDB lineage: Bacteria > Fidelibacterota > Fidelibacteria > Fidelibacterales > Fidelibacteraceae > M50B103. Next base: position 2,144 of record CAYPTO010000081.1, on the reverse strand, counting down.
AGATGATGAAAATTCAGCTGGTACAATCTCAGCCAGGCTTCCCGGCCGGGTGCGTCTGAAACAACTGCCAATTTTATTCCCCTTTTTATAAGGGCTATTAGCGTTGCATATACACCGGGATAGGGAACAAGTGAAGCCTCGCGACTGCGTTTGTAAGCAATAATTGCCGCCGCTAGGAATTTATGGTTTACCTTACCGTAAAATTCCTCGATTACATCATCAAAAACGGTCTGATATTCCCAGCCTTTTTCTTCGTAGATCTCGAAGATACGATTATAAACGGATTCTTCATCCGCTTCAAGGCCGGCTTCAAGCAGACCTTTAACACCCCCGCGGATCGCCAGTTTCTTTAAACGGGAGAAATCAACGAGTGTATTGTCCAGATCGAAAATAATTGATTTTATCATAGCTGAATATACGTGTAAAAATACCAACACGGCAAGATTGTTTTGCTATCATGAGTTAATCAAAAAAAAGTTCCGTTCCTTAAAATAATGCTTATATTTTATTTAGCAGATTAATATCGGACATGAGAGAAATGAAAACAGGAGTCCCGAATGGGAAACTCTCCAAATAGTTTATGTCCGATTTTTCTTTTACTTGTTTTTCCGGTATCAGGGTGCACCTCATATTCTGAAGAAGTTAAAATTCATTATCCCAGACATTCTTCATTTATTATTGAATTCAATAAAAACGCCACTATTCTGTGCAATTACGGTAAAGAAAACGCTTATCTGGAATGGGTGTTGGACAGTCCCATCTACGATACAAATGAAGCCGAGCCGGATATTATTACATATTCGCATTATCACGCAGACCATTTTGATCATGCCCATTGAAGGTACACGGCAATATATTTTGCAAGCGATAAAAACGGATTATTGCTTTTAGATTCAGAACCTGTAGCCCGCAACAAACAGCAATAAACAGAAAAAAGGAGATGAAAATGAAAAAGAAGCTTATTGTTTTATGGACATTGGTTTTGTGTTTTGCCTTACCGGCAGGTCAGATCTACTTATCTACATTGATCTATAATGCGAATAATGATGGCGCCAAATCTATGAGAGAACTTGGAGCTCGGTATTATAAACACGAACATTAAGGTCGAAATATAGATCTAAGATCAAGTAAAGGCGGAGAACAAATAAAAAAAGGCTCCTTATGGAGCCTTTTTTATCATAAAGAATTAATTAGAAGCTTAGATCTTTTCCTTGGATGAGTCGTTCGCGTTCAGGGTCGATCATACTGCGCCATTTTGCATCAGCATTTCGTCCTTTGTTAAACGCGTTTATGGCATTTTGTTTGTCGCCAAGTTTAGCATAGGCAATACCTAATTCATACCAGCCGCCGCCAAAATTAGCTTTTGCGGTTGTTGTTTCTTTAGCTGCATCAAGTGCCTTGCGATATTCGCCTGAGCGATTGTAAGCATAGGCCAAACGATAATTTGTATGATATTTTTTCGAAGCTTGTGGAATAAGCTTTACTGCTTCGACCAACTGTACAATAGCTTCGCTATAGCGTTCCTGATTGTTCAATAATTCGCCGTAGCTTTCACGGGCTGCCGGTGAATTAGGAGCCAAAGCGATAGATTTTTTAAAATTTTCTTCCGCATTCTTAAGATCGTTCGTTGCTGCATAGGTCTGACCGAGTGTGGTATAGGATTTTGCATAACCGGGTTCTATTTCGATCGCTTTTAAAAGAGCATTTTCTGCTTTAATATATTGTTTTGTTTTGCGATATGTAGAGCCAAGATTGTACCATGCCGAACGAGAGGATGGATTATAAGAAACGGCTTTTTCCATATTTTCTATTGCAGATGGAATATCACCGGATTTCAATTTAATGTAACCCAGAACCGAATAGGCTGAACCGAATTCCGGATTGATACGCAAAGAAATCAAGGTTTTGCGTTCGGCTGTAGTCAAATCATTCATTCTCAGTGCTTTTTGAGCTTCCTGTAATATTTTACCGGCGAGAATATTCTTTGCTTTAGAATATTTTTCTACTGAAGGAGCAAGAATACTTGCTTTATCGAAATTATCACGGGCAGCATCATAATCTTCTTCCTGGATAGCCACAAAACCTAAACGATAATAGATTTCAGCAATAGAAGGGTTTTTCTCGATAAGTTCATTATAAATACG
>CAYPTO010000080.1:0-6154 GCA_964413625.1 uncultured bacterium | reverse complement strand
AAGCTCTTGGCGATGGTCTCATCCACAAGAAGCGTTTCAGCGGAGTTACACGTTGCCGGACGCTGGACTTTGGCGTTTACAACGATCTTTGTTGCCATGCTTGGTACGGCTTTTTCGTGCACATAAACGTGACACACGCCTTTGTAATGTTTAAGCACGGGAATGCGTGATTTTTCGACCACCGATCTGATCAGACTTTCGCCGCCGCGGGGAATAATAAGATGAATGAGATCATCTTGTTGAAGCATTTCATTCACAGCCGCACGATCGGTAGTGGCAAGATAAGAGATTAGGTTTTCATCTATATTATTTTTTTTAAGTGCTTTCTGCAGAACTTTTACCAACGCCATATTGGAATGGTAGGCATTTGATCCACCGCGCAGAATTACCCCGTTCCCGGATTTCATGCAAAGGGTTGCGGCTTCAATAGTCACATTTGGACGGGCTTCATAAATAATGCCGATCACGCCGATGGGGACGCGCATTCTTGAGACTTCAAACCCTTCCGGACGAATCTCACTTTCGTAGATCTTGCCCACAGGATCGGGCAGGTCGGTCAATTCCAGGCAGGATCGGATCATGTCGTCAATGCGGGCATCGTTCAAGGCAAGGCGATCTATAAATGCTGTAGTCAGATGCTTTTCGCGCCCGATGTTCAGGTCGTTTTGATTGGCGTGTTTTAGATCCTCACGTGTTGCTTCAATGCCCTCGGCAATGGATACCAAGATCGCATTCTTTTTCTCGCTTGTCCCTGTTTCTAAAAATGCCTGATAGGCATCGTGTGTTTTTTGTGCCAGTTCTCGTACCATAATATCTCCTGAATCTGTTTTTATTCTCAATGCGTCTAAATCGTTAATGACGGTTATCAATAAAAGTTTGTAGAGGTTGAATTGTTGAAAAGATGTGAATTCTCATTATTGATCCTGATGGTTATTAACCTTCTTGCCTTAAACGTTAACCTCTGCTTCGCTCCGAAGTATCGGAGCTACAAAGGGCAAGTTTTAAACTTTAAACCAAAAATTTAAATCTTTAATCTTTGCTCTTTATTCTTTAATCTTTTCTCACGATTATCATATTGTCGCGATGTACGATCTCATCGTAATAACGTTTAACTTCCGATTTTTTAATATTTCCCGTTCGCCGTCCTTTAATGCGTTCAATTTCCCAGGAATTGTAATAGCTGATCCCTTTGGCGATCATCTGTTCCGCATCGTTGTAAATGCCTACAATGGCGCCTTCCTGAAAAGTTTCTTTCGTACGGACAACACCTCCGGGGAGTAGACTTTTATTACCTTTGACCAGCGCTTTTTCGGCGCCGATATCCACAAAGATCTTGCCTTTGATCCTGTGATTAAAAAAGATCCAACGCTTTCGCTTGCTTTGGAATTGCTGATCAGCTTTGATATAGGTACCAATATCCTCGCCTTCAAGAAGACCCTTGAGGTTCGGCGTAAATCCACTGGTGATGATTACATTCGCACCGCCTTGTGTGGAGCGCAAAGCCGCCTGAAGTTTAGAGGTCATACCGCCCAGAGATAGTGCGCTCTGTTTATCTTCAATCAGGTCAAAGGTTTTGTCTTCTATTTTATCAAGATAACCGATACGTTTTGCATCATCGTTTTTATGGGGGTTCTTGGTAAATAATCCATCCGTATCGGTATAAAGGATAAGCAGGTCCGCATCGATCAAAGAAGAGATCAGCGCAGAAAGGGTGTCATTATCTCCGAATTTCAATTCATCAACTGAAACGGAATCGTTTTCATTGATAATTGGAATAGCACCGTAACGAAAAAGGGATAGCAGACAATCGCGGGTATGCAGGAAACGTTTGCGGTTTTCAATGATGTCGTAGGTAACAAGGATCTGTCCTGTGTTCAGTCCACGCGATGCGAATAATTCGTTCCATTTCTGCATGAGCAGAGCTTGTCCGATAGAGGCCAGGGCTTGCTTTTTCTTCAGATCATTGGGACGGGCTCTAAGTCCCAGCATGTCCATACCAAAACCCACGGCTCCGGATGTAATGATGGCAAATTCATAACCTTTTTTCCGGTAAGCAGCGATATCATCAATGAATTTCAGAATTTCTTCATTTTTATCTCCGTTCTGATAGTAAGATAAAAGGACTTTCGTGCCCAATTTCAGAACAATACGCTTTGCGTGGCGGATGGAGGCTTTTCGCTCATCCAAATACCCCTGCTCTGCCATGTTCTGTTCCTTGACCATTTTTTTACCTCGTAATATTGCAATTATCAAACAAAAGCCCATTCTAAATGGATAGAAATTAGGGAAATATATTGAAAAAGCAAATAATTATCGGTAAATATTAAAATTAATCGAACAAAAGACTATCCGTAGATTGTGTAGAATAATATTCAATTTGGTGTTGGAGGTCACAAAATACCCTGTGGAGCTTTTATTAATATATTTCTTTTTATACATTTACCAAAAAGTAATGAGATTAAAAGGATATGATTATTCAAAAAAAGGGGATTTATTTTGTGACCGATGTGGTGGAAGGCCGACTTTGCCTGTTTGGTAAAATTCTCAATGAAAAGATGGTTTTTGAAATTAGAAGATAAATTTCAGAGCATCAAGTGTCATGAATATGTTATCATGCCGAACCATTATCATTTCTTGATTGAAATATATTATCTAGAAAAAGAAAATATTCAAAGCTCAATAGTGGGGGCGGACCCAGGTGTCCGCCCAAATATAATTACCAATTCAAATCCCAATCTCTCTCAAGTCTTTCAATGGTTCAAAACCATGACGACCAATGAATATATTCGAGGAGTAAAAGAAAAAGGATGGAGAAGATTTAAAAAAAGATTATGGCAAAGATTTTTTGATGATAGAATTATAAGAGGGTTTGAATTGGATGCTTACAGGGAATATATTAAGGATAATCAAAAAAATCGGAAAGAGAGATGGAGGTAAAAACTAAAAGTATTTTAAGAGAGGGATAATAAATATTTCAGAATGCTCGGACACGTGGTTCCGAGCCGACAATTGAATATCAACTGTTCTCTAAATAAGTTTATTTGAATTTCCAACATTTTCATTTTAATTCCCCTTCATAAATCATAATTTATGGGCAAACAAAAGGAAGCCATTTGTCCAAGATCCGCATATTGTCAGAACAGCTAGCCAATAAGATCGCTGCAGGAGAGGTTGTTCAACGTCCCGCATCTGTTGTAAAGGAATTAATGGAAAATGCCATTGATGCCGGTGCGACGGATATTTTGATCTCAATTGAAAACGGCGGCAAAGATGTTATTCGAGTTGTGGATAATGGCGATGGTATGAGCGAAGATGATCTGCTTCTTGCCTTTGAACAGCATGCGACAAGCAAGATCGTTCATCTTGACGATCTGGAAAACATCAGAACCCTCGGTTTTCGAGGGGAAGCGCTTCCCAGTATTGCCTCGGTCTCTATGACGGATGCACAAACTTGTTTAAAAGACAGTACCGAAGGTCGCCGCCTGATCATCAACGGGGGAGAGATCCAAAGCGTGGAACCCGTTCCCATGAAATCGGGCACGCATATCACGGTCCGTCGCTTATTTTACAATACACCGGCTCGTCGCAAATTTCTCAAATCTCCCAATACGGAATATCGTCATATCATCGATGCGGTCCGGCGCTTTGCCCTGGGTTACCCTAATTTACGTTTTCAATTATTTTCAAATAACAGCGAGATCTTTATTCTTGATCCGTCGGATCTTAAAAAACGCATCGTGGATGTTTTTTCTCCCCATTATGAGCAAAAACTGATCGCCGTTGAAGGTAACGATGGTTTTATGAGCTTGAATGGTTATGTGGGCGGGCTTGATCTCGTGCGCAAAAAAAGCGGTGAACAATATTTGTTCGTGAACAATCGACTGGTCAATGATAGACTGATGAATTCTGCAGTTTATGCGGCTTTTTCACCCATGGTGGAAAAAGGGGAGTATCCCTTCTTTGTTTTGAAACTCTTTTTGCCGCCGCAGGATATCGATGTGAATGTGCATCCGCAAAAAACGGAAATAAAATATCGAAACGAATGGCAAGTTTATCATTTTATTCGCAATAGTGTTGCAGATATCCTTAAAGATACACTTCGCGTTGTGCCCAGTATATCTCGACCACCTGTGACCCTTTCATTTGGTCAGCAAGCCTATAATTATAAAAATACCGTTTCGGAACAACAGCGTATGCCCCTGAATTCTATGCCGGCAAGCCGTCCGCCCGAACCACCCACCTTGCCGGAAGATCATCCCTTAACGCGGCGTATTGAACAGTTCAATAATAACTTACAGCAAACGCAAACACAACCCAGCGGACAAGACAAGATCGTTTCGCTTTGGCAAGCACACAATAAATATATCTTTGCGCAAATTGCTTCGGCGATCATTGTGATTGATCAGCATGCCGCGCATGAGCGCATTCTTTTTGAAAAAGCCCTAAAAACGTTTACTGCATCATCCGCCCAGGCATCTCAGCAATTGCTTTTCCCCGTCTCTTTAGAATTATCGCCCGATGATTTTTCACTGCTTGGTGATGTGGTCAATGAGTTTGAATATTTGGGCTTTTCACTGCGTTCATTTGGCAAGAACACCATGCTTATAGAAGCGGTTCCTGCGGATCTTCGGAATATAGATGAAGGCCGGGTTGTTTTGGAGATTCTGGATAATTATCGCGAGAATAAAGAATCCCGCCACAACAAGACCTACAATATGGCCGCATCTTACGCATGTAAAGCGGCTATCAAGACAGGCGACTCACTTGAGCCCGTCGAGATGCAGAATTTGGTCGATCAACTCTTCCAGTGTGAATCTCCTTATGCCTGCCCCCATGGCCGACCTACGATCGTGAATTTAACGATAGATGAGCTGGATCGTAGATTTAAAAGAACGTAAAGAACCTCACACAAAGGCACAAAGTACCTCGAAGGCACTATTTATTTTATTGCCATTATCCTGTGACAGACTAATTACATTATAAACAAGCTAATATACAAAGCCTAATTAATCATGATGGTTCTATTTAATCATTATGAAATCCATTTTTACTTAAAAGCAGCTGATATTTATCATAAAAGGAAATCCTTTTATGATGTTCTTCTTGCTTTTTAACACCGTTGCTATGGGATCATTTTTCAAATTTCTGTTGCTTGTAAAAAAGCCAGTAACAACTTTTTGCTGTTATGTAACCCCGGCGGGGTTACATATTATCTCCCCGGGCTGTGCCCGGGGTTTTGCATCTCTCAACAATAACAACCACAGAGTGGTTGAATAGTATACTGCATATCTATTGAACTGCGCTGCAGTTCGCTTTTTTCGGGACATATTTTCTATGCTATTTGACCCCTAACGGGGTCAGATTCCAACCTTTGCCACCAACTTTTCCGCCAGCTGGCGGATTCGCTGAGCAGGAAGGCTATGGAGGGCAAGCAAGTCTGGATAGAAGAATAATACTTCGGAAACACATTCATCATTCATCATCCATAATTCATCATTTTCTTTTCCTTATTGTTTGTGGTATTTTAAATTATTTGGTAAGAGCTTGTACGTTATTTTATTTTAAAATCTTCCCTCCTTCGCCAAGGCTATGGAGGGCAAGCAAGTCTGGATAGAAGAATAATACTTCGGAAACACATTCATCATTCATCATCCATAATTCATCATTTTCTTTTCCTATCTTGCTTGCATTTCGAACCTGAATCGTATATATTCCAATCGCAAATACAAGAAAGGAATCTAAAATGAAACATGTCTATTTATTCGGTGCCGGTAAAGCTGACGGTAAAGCGACCGACAAGAATCTCTTGGGTGGAAAAGGAGCTAATTTAGCGGAAATGAATCGCATTGGCGTTCCTGTGCCTGCCGGTTTTACTATTACAACCGAAGTTTGTACAGCTTGGTATAAAGATGGCGTAAACAAAACTATTGAAACAATTAAACCGGAAATTGAAGCCGGTATCAAACATATGGAAGAGGTCATGAACATGAGATTCGGCGATTCTGCTGATCCTCTTTTGGTCTCTGTTCGCTCTGGAGCCCGCGTGTCTATGCCGGGTATGATGGACACGGTATTAAATCTTGGTATGAATGATAAAGTAGTAGAAGGTCTTGCAAAAAAAGAAACTCATCCTATGGCCAAGGCCAGAAAGATG